>CAMPUN010000180.1 GCA_946997275.1 uncultured Porphyromonas sp. | reverse complement strand
AAGATCTGTATTGGGAAGACTGGCACTTCGCCACCTACGCCTAGACCTTCGGTAGTCGCTTTCATCAGCTCCTCAATGACCATACGTCCCTCGGCCGAGGTGTCGGTACCATAGTTGATCGAGCTAAAGACGACCTGATTGCCACCTCGCGAGTGCATCGTGTTGAGGTTGTGAATGAAGCCTTCCATCGCCTGATGCGTGTCACGACGTGTGCGCTCGATCGCTTGATTGATGAGGTAGACTAGCTCTTTGCGCGGTATCTCCTTATTGATACGCTGGCCTAGAGCTTGACACAGATTCGTCACCGCCGTCGAGGTCGGGACGATACTATCTAGATGCTGACCAGCCAGCTCTCGTATCTCTTGCACTGAGGGCAGGTCTGTGGCTCCCTGGCAGTGGAGGAATAGGCGGGTCGTGTCGGCGATATGCTTGAGAAAAGTCTTGTAGACGCCAGGAGCCATGAAGAAGTCAAAGGCTGGTATCGCCTGTCCGCCGTGCTGCTCGTTTTGGTTTGTCTGGAAGACGATCGTCGCCAGCGTGGCATAGCTTTGGATGCTCTGAGGTGTGCGGATGCTACCATTCTTCGTGTGGAAGCCCCGCTCGTAGAGATCCGCCAGGTCGTACTGGATACAGGTGGTCGTCTTGGTAGGGTAGTAGTCGAGGTCGTGGATGTGGATGTCGCCACGACGGTGCGCCTCAGCATACTGCGTGGGGAGCAGGTAGCGGTAGGTGTAGTCCTTAGAGACTTCAGAGGCGAAGGTCATCATCTGCCCAGCGGGCGTGTGACTGCTCATATTAGCATTGCTCAGATTGACATCGTTGCTGTCGATGGTGACGATGCCATCGAGGTTGCGCTTGAGCTCGCTCTTCTTCTGACGCTCCGTGTTGCGCCACTCACGATAGAGTATGTAGCGCTTAGCCACCTCAGGCTGCACCTTCATGAGCTCGCTCTCGACGAGGTCCTGCACCTCCTCGACAGAGATAACCTCCTGATCGATGCGCCCGAGGACACCCATGGTTACGGTCTTCGCCTCTTGAAGACACTCAGTCTGACCTGTGGCGATGTAGGCTTTGAGAACGGCGTTCTCAATCTTGGACGGGGTAAACGGCTCCTGAAGCCCATCCCGCTTGATGATTTGTTTGATAGTTGTTGTCATACTTCAATTCCCGAAAGTAATGTAGGTTGCCACGCTTAGTCCATCTCTCGTGCGACTGTCGCTCTTCTAGTGACACTCCTCGTCTTATCCCTTACGATCTCTGTATGCTAGGGTCGGTCTTCTGACTTATCTCGTCGGGACTATGCTATGTGTAGCGTAGCCCTGCTCGGAGTAATCTCCTTCCCATCTTATGAAGCTAAGACAGTGGATATGTGATCCTCCTCCAAGGCGAGAATTACAGCAGCGGGTTCTGTACTGGACTCACACCAGTTTCCCAGTGACTAGGCGATATATGCTAGTACACCCTATTATATATAGATCGCAGATTGACGAAAGAAGGGGTTGCGTAGGACATCCTTGTTTGTTTCGATTGCAATATTACTACTTTCCTACGAGATGACCAAATAAAACAACTTCGAAAACGATGATTGTTGAAAAGTTATCCAAAAGCAATTCGCAATAGCTTGTAGATTAGTTGTTTGAGAAAAACGAGCTTTTCGGAAGTTTTCCAATTGGAATCTTTGGTCTCTCTGTTTTATCTACTAAGTTGTCGGTATTGGATAGCTTTTCTTCAGTAAAGTGGGTGGCGAAAGCAAACTCAAAGCGCAACCTCTTTGTAGTATCAAAAGTTTGTTGTACTTTTGCATCGTCAATGAGACGCCGAAATAGCTCAGTTGGTAGAGCAACTCATTCGTAATGAGTAGGTCGCCGGTTCGAGTCCGGCTTTCGGCTCTTATCTTGTTTCGCTAGGGCGTCGTCTATAGTGGTCTACCCGACCCTGTAGGGGGTGCCTTTTTCCTTATACACTAAATAGTACTACAATGAAATCAGATATTCAGATAGCTCGTGAGTGTGAGCTCAAGCCTATTGAGGAGATCGCTCATCAGCTAAACATCACAGACAGTGAACTAGAGCCTTACGGCCACTACATAGGCAAGGTCGCCCTCGATCGGATAGACCCCGACAAGGTAGCGCAGAGTAACCTCATCCTCGTGACCGCTATCACACCGACCAAGGCAGGTGTCGGTAAGACCACCGTCTCTATCGGTCTAGCCCTCGGGCTTAACAAGATCGGCAAGAGTGCTGCTGTAGCGCTTCGCGAGCCTTCTCTCGGTCCCTGCTTCGGTATGAAGGGTGGTGCCGCTGGTGGTGGTTACGCTCAGGTGCTCCCGATGGAGAACATCAACCTCCACTTCACGGGCGACTTTCACGCCATCACTTCGGCGCACAACATGATCACCGCGCTTCTAGACAACTATATCTATCAGAATAGGAATAGCTGCGAGGGACTCTCCGAGGTGCTCTGGAAGCGCGTCCTCGACGTCAACGATCGCTCCCTGCGCAACTGCATCACGGGTCTAGGTGGCGTCGGCAATGGCGTCCCCACGGAGACCGGCTTTGACATTACCCCTGCGAGTGAGATCATGGCGATCCTTTGCCTCGCTGCAGATCTAGACGACCTGCGTCGTCGTATCGACAACATCCTCCTCGGCTATACCAAGGCTAAGGAGCCGTTTCATGTCAAGGACCTGGGCATCGGTGGCGCTATCACCATCCTTCTAAAGGATGCTATCAAGCCGAACCTCGTCCAGACCACCGAAGGCACCCCCGCCTTCATCCACGGAGGCCCCTTTGCCAACATTGCCCACGGATGTAACTCCATCATCGCCACGAAGATGGCCATGTCTTGCTGCGACTACACCATCACGGAGGCCGGCTTCGGTGCCGACCTCGGTGCGGAGAAGTTCCTCGACATCAAGTGTCAAGTAGCAGGCATAACGCCTAAACTAACGGTTATCGTCGCTACCCTCGCTGGTCTTAAGATGCATGGTGATGTCCACGAAAAGCAGATCTACGAGAAGGATATAGAGGGTGTCCGTAAGGGTCTTGCGAATCTAGACCGTCACGTACACAACTTGCACAACTTCGGGCAGACGGTGGTCGTCGCCTTCAACCGCTACGCTACCGACACCGACGAGGAGATCGAGATCGTCCGCAATCACTGCGAGCAGGTTCTAGGTTGTGGCTTTGCGATCAACAATGCTTACAGCGAGGGTGGCAAAGGCGCTACCGAGCTGGCGAAGCTGGTCGTCAAGACGATTGAGAAGCATCCCTCAGAGCCTATCGATCACGTCTATCAGCTCAGCGAGCCGGTCAAGACGAAGGTAGAGCACATCGCCAAGCGCATCTACGGTGCTGCCAATGTGACCTATAGTAGCAAGGCTGAGAAGAAGCTTGCTCGTATTCATGAGCTCAATATGGAGCGCTATCCCATCTGCATCGCCAAGACGCAGTACTCCTTCTCGGCAGATCCCAAGGGATATGGCGACATGCGAGGCTTTGATATGAAGGTCGAGGATATTGTCCTCAACAGCGGCGCCGAGATGATCGTCGTCATCATGGGTAGCATCATGCGTATGCCAGGCTTGCCCAAGGAGCCACAGGCCGTCCACATGGACATCATCGATGGTCAGATCGAGGGGCTGAGCTAGCAAGCTACCCTCCACATAGAGACTACTGCACACGTCAGTAGCCCTCTCTCAGCGTTAGGTCGCACAGGAGACTACATCGCCGTAGTTCCTGTGCGACCTCTTCGTTTTCTGTCTCCCCCATAACGAGTAGTCCGCCAGCCCTGATAAAAGGCTATTCGTATCGTGCTGGCTTAGTAGTATATACGAGTTCCAAAAAGAGTTCCCCTCTTGGAACTTTTTAGTTCCAAGGCAGGATCCGTTTATCAGACAGCCACGATCAAGAAAAAGGCTCAACCGCTTATGACG
>CAMPUN010000179.1 GCA_946997275.1 uncultured Porphyromonas sp. | reverse complement strand
CACTAGTGTATGCGGCGGGTGTGTGTGGGGGGGTAAGAGGCTGGCAGTTAGCCACTTAGTTGAATTTACGTAGTTGATACATCCCATATCAGCGTTCTAAATTACAGCGCAGAGGTACGCAAAAAGACGATTAGCAGAAGTAGCTCTACTTGACATAGTTGGTATTTCGTTTGATATAATCGGTATTTCCTAGCAGAAATAGAGATTAGAGATTAAAGGCGAGTAGCGATATGACTGATAACGATATGAAAATTCCTCACTGGATAATCAAAAATAAGCTCCTTGAATTTTCGAGTTCCTCTATGGAGACTTAGACGAGATTACTTTATGTAATGCTTCAACTCTGACTGCAAGAACCTAATTGCTATCGTTTTCCTACTATTTCCTTCTTTATCCTCGGGTGAAAAGCAGAGAGTTGCTCCTATATATATTTGCTGTCTGAAAGGTATTATTCAAATCAAACAGAGTGATTTATGGAAGCAAATAGCAATGACAACTACGTGCTGGTCTTAGAGGATCGCACCGAGGTAAAGAACCAGCAAGAAGCGGGGAAACTCTCCGTAGTTTCGGGCATTGATGATAAGGGCAAGCTCAAAACAACTGAGCCACTTGAAGCTAATCAGGCTGCATTTCTAAAGTTCAACAGCAAAGATGGACTACTGAAGAACTTCATGACCAACTTTCTCAAGCAGTTCAACAACCCCTCCCATTTCGGGCTATACAAGGTGGTGGCGAACAATGTGGAGCAAGGTGTGGATAACCTGCGTACTCTGCTCCAAAACCGAGAGACTCCCGAAAGCAGACAGCAGTTGGCAGAGGTCGGTGTACCCTTTGAAGACTATCTGCCACAGCAGAAGAAGAGCACAGCCATTGATGCAGACAAGGTAGACTGGAAGATGCTCGACAGTCTCGGACTCTCCCGTGAGCGGTTAGAGCAGAGTGGTGAGCTAGAGAAGATGCTCAACTGGCAGAAGAGTAACCTCGTGACCATAGCCATCCCCATAGGAGATACGACTATCTACACAGAGGCTCGCCTTGCCTTCCGCACAGATAATGAGGGCAATATCGGGTTAGCCATACACGCTATGCGTAAAGAGCCACAGCTCGACTATCCCTATATGGGCTACAAGTTCTCCCCCGAAGAGAAGGAGCAACTACTCGCGACAGGTAATCTCGGTAAAACCATCGAAGTAACACCCAAGAGCGGAGAACCTTTTGCAGCCTATGTCTCCATCGACCCACAGACCAATGAGATTATCGCCTTGCGTGCCGACCGTGTAAGCATTCCTCAAGAGATCAAAGGCGTCACGCTCTCTGACCAACAATACAAAGATCTAGTGGAGGGCAAAGCGGTGAAAGTAGAAGGTATGACCGCTAAGAGTGGCAAATCCTTCGATGCTACGCTTCAGGTCAATGCAGAGAAGAAAGGTATTGAGTTCATCTTCGGAGAGAACAAGAGTCTCAAAGAGCGTCAGGAACAGCGACAAGATCGTCAACAAAGCAAGTCACCTCGCAAGCTTTGTGGTCTAGAACTGTCAGAGAAGCAACGAGAAGCCTTAGACAACGGTCGCACACTTTATCTCAAAAACATGATCGATAAAGAGGGGCAACCCTTCAATGCCTATGTCCGTATGGACAAAGAGCAAAACCGCCCACGCTTCTACAAGTGGAACCCTGACAAGAAGCAAGGAACGGGAAAGGTCGAAGCCGTGGCGGAAGAGCACAAAACGCAAGTAGCCGTGAATAACCACGGCAAGACCAACGAAGCTACCAAGCAGGTGAAAGAGCCACTGAAAAAGGGGCAAACAGCGCCCACTGCTGAACAAAAGCAGAAGCAGGACGAGAACAAGCAGAAGAAGTCCCGAGGACGTAAGATGTAACCCATAATCCATTCAAAGACTATGACAACATGTATTATTGCTGAGAAGCCCTCGGTAGCACGAGATATAGCCCGAATCGTTGGAGCGACAACAAAGCAAGACGGATATTTAGCAGGAAACGGTTACCTCGTCACGTGGGCTATGGGACACCTCATTACACTTGCCATGCCCGAAGCTTACGGCTATTCTAACTACAAAGCAGAAGAGTTGCCCATTTGCCCCAATCCCTTCCAGCTCATTGTCCGACAAGTGCGTAAGGACAAAGAGTACCACGAAGACCCTGCAGCACTCAAGCAACTCAAGGCAATAGGCTCCTGCTTTAATCAGGCAGATCGTATTATTGTGGCAACAGATGCCGGAAGAGAGGGCGAACTCATCTTTCGCTGGATTTACCGACACTTAAACAGTCACAAGCCATTTGATCGCCTATGGATCTCCTCCCTTACTGACAAAGCTATCCGAGAGGGTCTAGCGAATATCAAGCCCGGGAGTCATTATGACCATCTCTATTACGCAGCTCAAGCACGAGCAGAAGCTGACTGGTTGATGGGAATCAATGCCAGCCGAGCACTCTCCATTGCTTACCGAGGAGGCTACTCACTAGGACGAGTGCAGACCCCAACTTTGGCCATGGTGTGTCATCGCTATATGGAGCATAGAGACTTTACCTCTGTTCCTTATTGGAAACTCACTGCGATGATAGAGGACGAGGGCTTATCCATCAAAGCCGTGAGCCTACAGAACTTTGATAATGAAGCTACTGCCCAAACTGCTCTCACTTCGTTACGCAGTATCGGCTCGCTTACGGTCACAGAGGTCACAAGAAAGGTGACGCATACAGCTCCACCCCTCTTGTATGACCTGACCGCTCTGCAAAAGGAGGCTAATGTACGTCACGGCTTCTCTGCAGATAAGACCCTCACCCTCGCACAGTCGCTTTATGAGAAGAAGTTCACTACCTACCCCCGTACGGGTAGCCGATATATCAGTGAAGATGTTTTTGAGGAAGTTCCCGACCTCCTTCGCAAGATTGGCACACCATTACCCCAAGAGCTGAATCGCCACTCCGTAGATGACAGCAAAGTTACCGACCACCATGCCATTATCCCCACGGGAGAAACCGCATCGGCATTGTCGGTAGATGAGACCACGCTTTATCAAATGATTGTTACCCGCTTCGCAGAAGCCTTCTCGGCAAACTCAGAAGAGGAGCGTATGCAGGTAGTACTCAAGGACGAGACCAACAGCTATGTCTGGAAAGCGTGCCGTCAAGTCTCTTTGGGTTGGAAATCTGTACAGAGTGCCACTCCTCAAGAGCATAAAGAGAGCGAGGAGGACGAGCCGCTTGTGTCCTCTTTGCCCAACTTGACCGAGGGGCAAACTTTACCCCTGCAACAAGCAGACATAATCGAGCAAAAGAGCAAGCCTAAGCCACTCTATACAGAAGCAACCCTGCTCTCGGCTATGGAGCATGCTGGCAAGGAGGTAGAGGATGTTGCAAGTAAAAAGGCTTTGGCAGAGTGTGGCATAGGCACACCTGCCACACGAGCCAACATCATTGAGACACTCATCCTACGTGACTATATCCGTAGGGAGAAGAAGAGCATAGTCCCAACGGAGAAAGGATTAGCCGTCTATGAAATCGTTAAGGACAAACGCATTGCCAATGCGGAGATGACCGGAGCATGGGAGGTGGCGCTAGCAGCAATCGAGGCAGGAAGTATGGATGCTGGTAAGTTTGCACAAGGCATCAACTCCTACGTCTCCACCATCTGCGAAGAGTTGCTCTCGCTCGCCCCTGCATCTAGACAGCAAAGGTACCCCACATATCACTGCCCTAAGTGTGGTCGTGAGAGTGTGGGGATCTATGCCAAGGTGGCGAGATGCAAGAATGATGATTGTGATTTCCACATATTCCGTGAAGTATGCGGTACGTATCTCTCCGAAGAGAATATCCGAGACCTCATAACCAAGGGGCGTACACCCATCTTGAAAGGTTTGACGAGCAAGGCAGGTAAGAAGTTCAATGCCCGATTGGTTCTACAAGAGGATAGTTCTACCAAATTTGAATT
>CAMPUN010000178.1 GCA_946997275.1 uncultured Porphyromonas sp. | reverse complement strand
CCAGAGAGTATGAATGGACAGAAGCTCATGGGCATCCTCATGCAGCGCAAGAAGTCTATCGCGATCGTCATCGACGAGCTGGGAGGCACCTCTGGACTGATCACCCTCGAGGATCTTGTCGAGGAGATCTTCGGAGACATTGAGGACGAGCATGACCAAAACAAGATCGTATCGAAGCACAATGCTGACGGGACCTACACCTTCAGTGGACGACTAGAGATAGACGATGCTAATGAGCAGTGGGGGCTCGCTCTCCCCACCAATGATGAGTATATCACCATCGCAGGACTGATCATTCATCATCTCGAGCGCATCCCTGTGCCAGGTGAGCAGATCGTGATCGGCAAGCTACACTTTGATATAATCAAGTCGACGGACACTCGTATCGAACTCGTCAAGATGTGGAAAGACCTCTGATAACTGAATTTTAACTACCTTTGCCACCTAGATAGCCTTCACGTCCTATTCTCCCCCTCTGAGAGGATAGCCGAAAGCAAGGCTACTAGACCTGAGAAAGAAAAAAAAACAGATAGTACTATATAATGGCTACGCTACAGAAAATTAGAAATCGTGCCGGCCTGCTCATCATCGTAGTAGGTGTCGCACTCTTAGCATTTATCATCGGTGATGGTCTACGATCTGGCTCATCGCTGCTTCAGGACAACAAGATGGTTGCGCTCAAAATTGACGGCAAAAAGGTCAAGTACGACGAGTACCAGCAGCTTCTGACCGAGCGCACCGAACCCTACGAGCGTCAGCGCCAAGGCAAGCTAACGGATCAGGATCGTGTGCAGATCAGCAATCAGCTAGCACAGGAGCTCATCGCAGACTACGTCCTAGAGCAAGAAGCCAAGGCGATCGGACTACGTGTCACCCCCGAAGAGGTCTCAGCCCTAATCTTTGGTGAGGGTCTACCCACCTCCCAACTCGCAGCTCAGTTCTTGTCTCAGTTTGGTGTAGACATGAGCAATCCTGAGCAGATACGCACCTTCATGGGTGATCTAGACCTGAACAAGGTCAAGGGTCTCTCATCAGAGCAGCAAAGCATGGTCCTCTCTGTACGCAACCAGTGGCTAGAGACTGAGAAGCAGATCCGCTCACAGCGACTCTCTGAGAAGCTCAACGCTCTGCTCACCCGTAGCTACGCCATCAACACACTTGACGAGAAGTACACCACAGGACTAGGCACACGCACTGTTGCTGTCGTACGCACACCAAGCACTATCCTGCCCAATGATCAGGTCAAAGTCACAGACCAGCAGGTTCGCGCTTACTATGACAGCCACAAGCAGATGTACGCCTTCCCCTTCGAGCAGGCTAAGGTCAACTACTACAGTACCCTCGTACGTCCTAGCGACGCTGACTACGCTGCCGCAAAGGCTGAGGTAGACTCTGCTCGCATGCAGCTCCTAGCTACGACGGCACCAGATAAGGTGGTACGCAACTATGAGAATGGCAACGCTTACAAGACCTACTTCACGGACAAGGAGCTAGAGCAGTTCCTCTCTACCCAACCCAACGCTATGACCATGCTTCGCGAGGGAGCTATAGGTAGTGTCAATGAGCCAGTCATTGTCAACGATAGCTACACACTCATCAAGCTGATCGACCGTAAGCAGGCTCCCGAGGAGGTAAAGGTGAACGTGATCCCACTTGACTCTGTCAATGCTCTGAAGGCTGATAGCCTGATAGCAGCCATTCAGAGTGGATCTGCCACGCTCGCTCAGGTCGTAGCAACCTACTCTATGGATGATCAGACTAAGGCAAATGGTGGCTACCTCATCAATCCAGATCAATACACTGGCATGCCCGACAGCACCTTCACCGAGGCTGAACTCTTTGGTATGGGGCTAGACACGCTGAACAAGGCTCCGATCAATCAGTTTGTCAAGATGGAGCGCCCAGGTACTACGCTTCTCCTCCGTAAGACGGCACCCTCGGCGTCTGTCAATCACTACAAGATCGCACAGCTCACAGTGCCCATCAACTTCTCCGAGGAGACCTTCCGTAAGGAGCAGGCTAAGATCAACGAGATCTTTACTAGCAACAAGAAGTTCGGCGAAATGATGGATGAGGCTCAGAAAGCAGGTCTATCGGTCGTCCGTGACGAGTATGTCAACAGCACCTCAGCTGCTCTCGCATCGATTCCTAACTCTCGTGAGATCGTCAGCTGGGCTCTACGCTCTAAGGCAGGCACGGTATCAGACAAGGTCTTCCGCTGTGGCAACAATGACTACCTAGTCGTAGCACAGGTCGAGACAAAGTACCCAGCAGGCTTCCAGCCCTTCGAGCAGGTTGCTGATCAGGTACGCGACTACGTCCTGATGGAGCAGCGTGGCGACCAGCTTGCCTCCAACCTAGCAAGCAAGAAGCTGAATAGCCTCGACAGCTATGCCACAGAGATGCAGTCGAGCGTAGATACCCTCTACAACATCAGCTACGTCTCCTCTCCCAATACGCCTGCAGCACTCGTAGGTAATGCCATGACAACCGGCATCGGTCAGCTCTCGGCACCATTCCGTGCAGGCACTGAGGTCGTTGTCCTCCAGCCTATCTCGGAGAATGTAGACGCTTCCGTCACGAAGCCCTCACCCGCAGCTACAGCTCAGAGACGTCGCTCCTATGGGCAGCAGATGGCATACAGAGCAATGCAGGAGCTCATCATGCGGACGCCTATTGAGGATACACGCTATCGCTTTTGGTAGAGACAATCGTCTCTTCAGGACGCTTCTATAACTTCATAGTGGACGCACACCTGCAGACGAGCGGGTGTGCGTCTTCTCTTAAGATGCGATCACTGTGAGGTCCGCCACATACGCAGGGGTGACGCATGATAATCCTCTCTTCTAAGGATCACAACAGATGATGACTTCCAAGGAATATATGGCTAGAGGCTCGCTACGTAGCGCTATAAACTTACCTTATAGCTACTCCTACTTCTCAGCTGATTTCAGCTTCTCCCGAGAAAATCGGGAAGCTCCACCGAGTAAACGAAATTTCCCCACGGAGGGCCGAAACAAAAGTTCGGAAGAATGAGATGAAACTTCGGAAGAATGAAATCAAAGTTCGGAAGAATTTTTTCGTTCCTCACTGGAGGTTCGAAAATCTCCACCGAGGGATCCTTTGATTTCCTTGATAGTAACGTATATGACGTCGTCCTGTATCATGGCCAGATACGTCTAGACAGATCCGCCAATGCAACATTTTGCCATTTCAATCGTCTATTGGATATAGCCCCCTTAGGAGTACGGCTATAGGCACAGCTCCTTTAGGACTATTCACCTTGTCAATCTATTAGCAAACAGATATCCTTTCAATACTATGAACAAATACCTCAAGTACACACTTCTGACACTGGGCATAGCCCTCGTCAGTGGATTTGTATCGTGGGCGGTCGTACGCACCACCCTCAGGAAAGCAGCAACAAGTGGCTCTCCTTACGCCACCGTGCTACAGGGCAACTCCTCAAGCTCCGAAAACGACTACGGCTTCTTACAGTCTGACTATGAGCTCACCTCCAGTCGTACCGTGGGCAATGCGCCCGACCTCTCCCCCGCTGCTGAGCTAGCCGTACAGGCTGTCGTGCATATCAAGGTCGAGGGCGAGCAGACCATTGACTATATAGATCCTTTTGAATTCTTCTTCGGTGGTGGCCGAGGCTTTGACCGTCCGCAGTCACGTACCGTCACCAGCTTCGGATCTGGTGTCATCATCAGTACCGACGGATACATTATTACCAATAACCACGTCGTCGAGGGGGGCAAGAATATCTCCGTATCGCTCAACGACGGCCGCTCCTTTGAGGCTAAGCTCATCGGGTCCGACCCCACGGTAGACATTGCCCTGCTCAAGGTTGATGCTAAGGATCTACCCACCATCCCCTTTGGCGATAGTGACAAGATCCAGCTCGGCGAGTGGGTACTTGCCGTGGGCAACCCCTTTAACCTGACAGG
>CAMPUN010000177.1 GCA_946997275.1 uncultured Porphyromonas sp. | reverse complement strand
GGCTTTTTCCTCAGCATCGTAGTCGCTTTATTCATCAGTGAGATGCGCTTGTGGTCTTGTGCCCCCCACAGCGTAGTGTGCGTGGCAAACTCGGTGAGCACGTTGTAAGCATCCCATACGGTGCCTTCGCCCTTGGTGATCCGCTCGGCGACCACAAAGGATCGCTCTCAGATCTCAAGCAGCCGAGGAGCATTGAGCGTGCGACTGCTTTCGTTCATTATGGCAGCGTTCGAATAGGTCGTCTCACCTCTTTTCAGCACGCCATACTGCTGATGGATATGCCCGAAGAGGTGCAGGCGGGGCTTGATCTCATGCACTCGTCGCAGGAGTGTAGCAGAGCCGTAGTTAATCTGGTCGGCATAGTCCAAAATGCCATAGGGCGGACGATGCGTAACCAAGACATCTGTGTCTAGCGGTATATCCGCCTCGTATTGCTCCTGGCGACCATCGGCACAGCTTGGCACAAACAACGGGACTCCGTAAAACTTCACCCCCTCGATCTCTACCCCAGAGTTGTAGAGCAGGTGTACCGTGTCACCGAGTCCGCTCACAGTAGCCCTATACATACAGAAGTCGTGATTGCCACAGGTGAAAAGCTTGTACTGGTAGTCCAAGTCGCACAGCCAGTTGATAAAGTCCTCTGCCTCGTCTGCACTACCATGCATAGTAAAGTCTCCAGAGTGCACCACGACATCTGCCTCTGGTAGATCCAGTAGCTGTCTGTGATAGCCATGCGTATCAGATAGATGTAGTATCCTCATTGTCATTTGCGTGAGAGTTACCTCAAGTGAGAGGCGTTGATGCGTGTGTTTATACGAGTTAGAGTTGCTTGCAGTCTCGTAGCTCTCGTAGGTAGAGGCGAGCTCACATCTCGGCGTCGTCGCCTGCGCGGTGGTGCTTCCCCTCGGAGATGGATAGTTGTATTTGATAGCTGAACCTACGCATCCGTTAATGCATCGTAGAGAGCAATCGCCAGTTTTACGCCCATGTCTACTAGCTCACTCACTGCCCAAACCCCTACTCTGATACTATTATCCAAGACCTCATAACTTATCTCTTCTCCTTTGAGAGCTCTTTTGATTACTTCTTTTTTGTGCTCCTCATGACCAAACCTTATATCCCAGCCTTTGCGAATTATTGGATTTTTCCCTGCGTCTAATCTTTCCTCCCAATCATCTCGCCAGTCGCTATAAATATACATAGCCTTGAATAGATCATCTTGCTCAGAGATATCCGCTCTATTCATCTTTTTCAGTTCTTCAACTATAGCCTCAACAAACGGACTAGAGAAAGAAGCTCCCGACAAATCGGTTGATAGTCGAGAAAGCTTTTTCCAATTGTAGTAAAACAATAAATGGTCGTCACTCCATCTGGTGAAAGTGTCATATCTAAGGAATAATGGAGTCCAGTCATCACTGGTGTAGAAGTCTTTCTTCGCTTTTTCTACCACTACATCAAGATTGTAATCATTTCTGATGTACGAATCTAGAAACTTGGTAAGAAACGAGGTATCCTCAAAGCCATAAACATCTGCTTTTTTATTCGTAAGTATCACATCCCACGCATCCGCTCCATACAGCTTCCCATTTATGTCCATTCCAGCCATAGGCTCCATAGATACTCCTTGGAAACCCGATGCGATAAGCGCCCTTGAAATAAAACTATTGTCGTTTGAACCATCCCAGATATTCTCTATCGCATTTGCATATTCAAGAATACGGCTGTCTACGTTTCTCTCTGTTAGTCCCAATAGCCTCAAGTGCCCCTTAAGAAATCGATGATCTTCCAGTCTCTGAAGGTATGGCTTGAGATCGTCTGAAAGTGTTTTATAGAGTTCGGCCTTCTCCTTCTCATGTTTCAGCTCCGAAGGTAAATCCTCTCCTCTAGTCAAAACATCATAAACCGACGCATCAGCCATTAAGGCTTCTATTCTACGCCAGTAGATCTTCAATTCATTTATATGAAGAGTCGAGCGATAGCAAAACGCTCGCTCATTTAATACTCTTTCGCTGGCAAGATAGTTACGGACTACTCTACTGAAGTCCCCTAAATACTCTGAAGAGTACTTACGTCTGTATTCAATAAGGGACAAGTAAAGAATCATATGGAATACAGTGGGATTAGGTTTCTGCATTTCCTCAAACAGGTTTACAACTTCTCCTCCCCAAAGAACCGTTTCCCTAATGCTTCCTTGATGCAAAGCTTTTTCGCAAGAGGGTGTCTGTACTTCTGCTTTTTCTGGATTTGAGCGTAAGAGTTTTGACAGGAGTCCTAAGATACCACTTGAGTTCGTTTTATGAGACTCTTTGACTGTCTCCTTTGCATTACGATATGCCAAGAACTCTTCTCTATGAATGTCAATCGCATCTACGATTAGCTCAACAAGTCCATAATACTCTGAAGGCTTTAAGGTTGTGTCCACATCCTCTATTTCATCGGTATCATAATAGTAGGCTCTGAAGTAATACAGTTGGCTTATGTTATGATGATAGTTGAGCAAGCGACTATCAACATCTTCTGTATTTTCTTCTGTTGATCCAAACAAGATACGACACTCAGGAGAGTCAATTATATAGTCATAGTACTCCCCTAAGCTAACCACATTTTCATCTAATGACCAACTTCTATTATCGGAGTGTTGAGATCCGATAGCAGCTAAAATGGTCGCTTTGTAGTGATTCCAAATGTTTGACTGATTTGTTTCCTGTACTGCCATCATTTGTATATTGGTTTATTTAACTTGAAGTGATTGACATAAGTTGGTTACTGTCTTGTAGCTCGCGTAGGTAGAGGCGGGCGCACATCTCGGCGTCGTCGCCTGCGCGGTGGTGCCTCCCCTCGGGGATGGATAGTTGCTCGCAGAGGTAGGCGAGCGTATTGCAACCGTAGTCGTAGATCTGACGGGCACGGCGTAGCGAGCAGTCCCACTGCAGCTCGGGTAGCGTGAGCTCGTAGAGCTGTGCCGTCTGCTCTAGGCAACTTCGATCAAACGGGACATTGTGCGCTACCAGCAAGGCGCCCTCGCCTAAGTATTGCTCTGCTATCTCTTGCCACACCTCGGCAAACGATGGTGCCATCTTCGTATCCTCCGGACGAATGCCATGACACTGCATATTCCAGTAGCTGTATCGGTTGCCCTCAGGCTGTACTAGCCAAGAGCATGTCTCAGCAATCTCGCCGTTGCGCACCAGACAGATCCCCACCTCACAGATAGAGGTGCGCTGTCCCGTGGCGGTCTCAAAGTCAATGGCTATAAAGTCTAATGTATTCATCACGCTTCGGAGGTTGGCTCGTAGTATGCCATAAGATTCTTGGCAAAGTTATACATCTCCTCTCGTACGGACTGAGGTTCCATCACCTCAATCTGATCGCCCATTGCTAATAGAGCTTGGTAGAGATCATAGGTAGGACAGACCTCCAGCTCAAAGCGAGCCACACCCTCCACCTCTGAGGGTAGCTCTCTCTGCGACTCTTGTATCGGTAGCGTGCGGAGGTAGTCCGCGCCCTGACCATAGGCATTGAGCAGCAGACGCACAGGCTCCTCCTCGGAGTGAATCACCCCACAACAACCTCGGTAGTAAGCCTCTATGTCAAAGGTTTCATCCATCACAAAGCTCTCCTCAAGCGGTTCACACGCTAAGATGCGATCCAGAGCATAGACTAGATAGACATCCTTGGGTCGCGAGCTCCCGTCCTCAGCATTGAGCTCTACGTTGCGAGCTGAGTAGTAAGGGCTGCGAGCTAGGAGGTACCATCTTCGATTCGCCACCTTGAGATAGTAAGGCTCCGCCTCGAAGCTGTAAGCCTCAGGTCTGCCAAACGCTTGGTAAGTCATCCGGATAACCTTGCCGTGACGCATCGCCTCGGTAATCACGTTGAGCCACTTACGCCCAGAGGGGACATGCTCGAAGAGTATCCGCCCCTGGAGCTTGCTGTCAGCTTGTATCTGATTCATCGCCGTG
>CAMPUN010000176.1 GCA_946997275.1 uncultured Porphyromonas sp. | reverse complement strand
CTCACGCCCCCCAGACGCGCACTCTAACCGGACTGAGCTACATCCCGTATTTCGTGGGGCAAAGGTACAACTTATTTTTGGACTAGGCAAATACACCGCGCACCTTGTGCGTCACGACGACAGGGTCGTCTACTCGTTGTTGTAGCTCATCTGGAGTAGCTCCTCCGAGGAGGTGCCCTCCTGCAGGACGCGACGGAGCTGCAAGGGGGAGAATCCAAAGTTTTTCGAGCAGTAGCGCGAGAAGGTGGACTGCGAGTTGAAGGATAGCTGGCTGGCTATCTCACCGATGGAGAGGTCGTAGTCCTGTATGAGGAAGAGGATCTGCTTATTGCTCTGCAGGCGTATCCATTGCTCTGGCGATGAGCCAAACTCCTCTCTAAATCGCTTGTAAAAGGAGGAGGTAGACATATAGACCCGCTCGGCCAGCTCAGCGACCTTTGCATTGCAGGTGAAAGCACTGATCACGTCGCTGTGAAACTTGGACTCTCCTAGGATAGGCCAGAAGAAGGCGGCTAGCTCCTCACGGCTATAGTAAGCTCGCAAGTTCCAAAAGAGCTCCTTGACCTTGAGCTCGTGGAGGTAGGCACACAGCGCCTGATCATTTAGGTACACCTTGAGCGTGTTCAGTAGTGAGTGTATAGCTCCACGCACCTCTAGAGGCTCAGGGTCGTAGGCGACCTCCTGCCTGAGCTCCTGCAGCTGCAGTAGCGAGACCTTGTCGCAGATGAAGTCGACAACCTCAAAGTAAGCGTCCAGTAGCTCGCCATCATCACTAAATATGGCAGTTACCGAAGTGCCACGAGGGATAAACTTCATCTGTCCCTCGTGTAGCTCCCACAGTTCGTCAGCTATAGCCAGACGTACGGAGCCCCTGGTGCAGAAGAGGATCGAGTGATATTCGGTCATTCCACGGTAGGAGCTCTGGCCGGAGCCATCGACGCGGAGCCACCCACTATTGGCATGCGTCGCGTAGTGGTGGCAGGAGAGATGCTCTGGGGGATTAAATAGTGCCATAGGTGGCGTCGTTTGCTTAGGTTTAGTGTGCAGGGGCGCGCCTCATCCGCTCGCCCCAAAGAGTAAAGAACAACCTGACCCAAAAGGGTACAGATCACCCTTCCTATTTTCAAAGGTAGTGAAAATATTCGTAACAACAAAAGTAGACGGGAGGACGTACTGACGTGTAACGGCTGTAGGGATGCACGGTCGGAGCTGTCGGAACAATCGGAGTCATCGGAACGATCAGAACTGTCAGAGGTAGTCGGAGCTATCGGATACGTGTAGCTCTAACCTTTGTTGCGCTCAGCGGAAAGGGACCTCGCAGAGGTCCGACGCATCGTAGCCGTCGGTCGGAGGGGCACAGCCCCGAACGACCGATGGATAGGCGGTCGTGGTAGATGGTCGACCCCTTGTGGGTCGGACTAGACGAAGGATGTAGTCCTAGTCCGACCTCCCACACTGGGGAGGTCGCTTGCTTCGTGTGGCACTCCTGACCCCGCAGTCGTTCGGGGCGTTGCCCCTCCGACTGGGGGCTACGATGCGTCCGACCGCAAGCGGTCGTCTGATCTCTAACCTCTAACTCTCTTGATGCACTCCGATGATCCCGACACCACACCCCCGAGGAAATCGAAAATGCCTCCGTAGAAAATGAAAATCCTCCACGGAGGAACGAAAAATTTCTTCCGAAGTTTGATTTCATTCTTCCGAACTTTCGTTTCATTCTTCCGAAGTTTTATTTCGTCTCTCCGTGGAAAATTTTTGTTTGCTCGCTGGAGATTTCCTCCTCTCTAGCTCTCGCTCTCAGCGAAGTCTAGAACTTTTTGTACATTTGTGGGTAGATGAGCGTAGCTTACTAGGACGAGTTACGGCGAAATCGCGAATTAACTTAAGATCGTTACAGTATTATGGCTAACAACAAAAGACTCTACCGCTCTCGTGATGCAAGGATTGGTGGCGTATGCGGAGGCATCGCAAACTACTTCGGATGGGATCCGACCGTCGTGCGAATTATCTACTTACTGCTAACATGCACAACGGCCTTTGCGGGGATCCCCATCTATATTCTCATGTGGATATTCGTCCCGCGGGAGAGATAACGCGACTAACAACATCCTTTTGAAGCACAGCACAGTATGAGTTACCCATTACTACATGAGTTACTTGACCTAGTTGAGAGGTACGAAGAGTTTCGTGGCAATGCTGAGCAGTCGTTGAGCAACTTCCTGCGCTTTGCTGATCAGTCTCTTGAGCAGCAGGCATCCAGCGAGGAGTCTGAGACGGGCACGAAGGGTCATGCCTATCTCAATGCAGTGATAGCGCGTGACATAAGCTTCGTATACCGCTACATGCGCTACCTCGTGCGTAAAGCGATCAAGGATACGCCCCTCCAGACCATCGACGAGTACTCCTATCTCATCACGCTGATGGCAAAGGGCGAGATGACCAAGACCGAGCTCAACAACTACAACGTCGTCGAGAAGACCTCTGGCAGTGAGATCATCCGCCGTCTACTCAAGAGCGGTCTGATCTCGCAGACACGCAATCTGGAGGATCGTCGTAGCCTACTCCTATCGATCACCCCCGAGGGGCGCAAGGTTGTCCGGGAGCTACTACCTCGCATGCAGCAGAGTAGCGACCTACTCCTGCGAGACCTCTCGTGGGATCAGAAGATCTTCTTGCATACCCTCCACGAGCAGCTCTACGAGAGCAATCACCCGCTCTTCCTGACGGAGCGCGATACCGATCTAGAGGAGCTACTCAAGAAAGTCCCAGTCAAGCACCACGACCACGCAAGCAAGAAGTAAAGCCTCCTCCCTTACTTAACACCGCCAGCCTATGACAATGAATCATCTGAGTGATCTGCTCAAGCTCTTTGCTACCACCTATCGACACAAGTCTCTCCTACGCTATATGGATCGTACGCCTGAGGAGCGCTGGCATGAGTGGAGTGGCGAGCAGCTGGCGGAGCAAACTATGCTGGCGGCACAGGCGCTGGTACGCGCTGGCGTCAAGCCAGGCGACCGCGTGGCGCTCTATACGCAAAACATGATGGAGGGCATCATCACCGAGCTGGGACTGATGGCGATACGGGCTATCTGCGTACCGCTCTACGCCACTTGCTCGCCCGAGCAGGTAGCCTTCATCACGGAGCATGCTGGTGTCCAGTTGATTCTCGTGGGGGAGCAGTTTCAGTACAACAATGTCTACCCGCTCCTGGCGAACCACCCTACGCTACGTCAGCTAGTCATACTGGACGAGCGGGTGGTGCGTGATCCCGCAGACGAGCGGAGCGAGTACTTTGACACCTTCCTCTCGATGGGTGACGCTATGCCCTACGAGACGGAGGTGCGAGCACAGCTAGGTGCTGGGACTCCTGATGAGACGGCCGTCATCATCTACACCTCAGGCACTACGGGCACGCCAAAGGGGGTACAGATCACCCATCACATGATCCTCTCACAGGTAGAGCGACACCAGAATCTCTTCCCGACGCTGGGAGATCATGACGTGTCGGTCAACTTCCTCCCGCTGAGCCATGTCTTCGAGAAGCTCTGGGTCTACTACTGTCTTGCCACAGGTATCAAAGTGGCGGTCGTGACCAACCCGAAGCGCATCATGGAGCTGATGCCTCAGATACGTCCCACGGTAATGTGCAACGTGCCGCGCTACTGGGAGAAAGTCTACCAAGGCGTCCAGGAGCATATCGAGCAGGCGAAGCCTGTGATGCAGCGCATCTACAGGAAGGCACTACGTGTGGGGCACAAGTACCATATAGACTATCGTATTCACGGGCGCAAAGCTCCCTGGGGACTACGCATCTCCAATGCTTTCTACCGCTACACGGTCTTCTATATATTGAAGCGTGTCCTAGGCTTGGAGCGGGGTCGCTTTTTCCCGACGGCGGGAGCCCCGCTTTCGAATGAGATCAACGAGTTCTTGCAGTCAGCTGGTTTTAACATTGTCGTCGGCTATGGGCTCTCTG
>CAMPUN010000175.1 GCA_946997275.1 uncultured Porphyromonas sp. | reverse complement strand
TCGCCAGCATAGGCACGATCGAGAGGATCGTGCGGTAGGTGAGCGCGGAGGCGTGACGGCTTAGTCTCTGATCGACAAAGCCCTTGATGGCCATGTAGAGTGCCTTGAGCGTGTTGATATAGAGACGTCTGAATCCACCCACCTCATCTGGCTGTATGTGCCACATGTCGCTCGTGAGGAAGCGCACCACCTTGTAGGCTCCCACCTTGAGCTTGCGTACCCAAGTAGATGGCTTGCGCGGGGCATGCTCTACGGGCGACTGCTTAGAGTCTTCGTGCTTATGTATGGAGTTTGACTTGTGTGGCATATATTTATAGTGTTAGGCGGATAGGGGAGAGTTGCAAAGCGTGTCGCATCAACTTGCGAGTATGAGACGAGTCACGGAGAGGACAGCAGGTCTATAAGCCGGGTTCTGTGCCACTCGCGAGGAGTGGCGCTTGTCATTTATCTACGACACCCGTTGCCGAGTGTCTCTAGCAATCTACCCTCCGACTAGGACGAGTAGCCCTCATAGCGTCGGTATACTTGATCTTGCAACCCATAGTGTGTACAGCCAGTGGGTCACCCACACCGCTGGTGAGCTCTTACCTCACCTTCTCACCCTTACCTAGCGTGGCAGAGCCAGCTAGGCGGTCCTTCTCTTCTACACGTCACCTACCCTTGCGGATAGCTCTCTGTTAGGGAGTATGGTACTCTGCGTTGCCCGGACTTTCCTCTCTCGCTCGAGGGGACGGAGCCGAGGCCCCCTCCACCCTTACGACAGCGACAAGCCGACCTACTGTCATATCCATGATACGTCACCGGGAGGCGCTCACCCTAGAGCGGTAGCCTCCACGTGTGCAAAGATACAAAATGAAGTGATTAGCGTGACGACTCTCAATCCCGCAAATCTAGGATTGGGGTGCTAGACTTTATTCTATTCAGAGGTATCGCATGCACCTCGCTACAACTTGAGAAAAGCGACCGTATAGTCATCTAGCTCCAGCAACCCCTCATCGAGCCAAGCGTGCATCTGCTGAGCAAAGGTCTCCGCACTAGAAGCACTATCGATCAGCTGCTTCAAGACATCCTCGTAGAAGTCAAACTTCATCGCTCGAGCCAGTTGTACCCTATGGCTACCAGAGCTATGCTCGGCTATCAGCGCTTCCAGTTCGCCTGCATACTCCGTCCATCTTGAGACTTGATACATCATGAGGACAAAGCAAGAGAGCGCATCACTCGCAGCAAATAGCACACTACTCTCCGTGAGTGCTAGGCTTCCCTCGCTAAAGCCTGCTTGCGTCAACGGATCCTTGCAACTTATCAAGTGGGGCGGATTGTCGAAGTCTGCAACGCTCGTAAAGGAGTGCCATAGCTCACCGGTAGCTCTATTGTAGTGAAAGAGGACACTATCCCCGTAGGCTATCCATCGGCACTCTCTATTAACACCGATCCAAGCTGCCACCAGCGTAGCACAAGATCCCTCACTATAAAACTTATTCAGGAGCATCGCATCCCCCTCCTTTGCCATAGCCTCACAGTCGTTGTAAAATGGTTGCCAAATCTGCTCCACCCAACTATCTAAAGCCTCATAGCCCATGAGCGGAGTCTGCTTGTCCAGCTGGCTCACGAGATAGTGAGACCATCTATCCGCATAGAGCCCACACCCGCCAGCACCATCAGACAGTGCTAGGCAGGAGGCGTCTATATAGGCAGAATCCTCATTAGGAGTCTCTTCGCCAGGCTTAGCTATTGAGGCTTGACGATAGCTAAGCTTAGTCACCTTAGTAGGCTGTGCAAAGGATGCTTTTCGTCGTGCTCGTCTACGTAGCCTTGTGCGCCTCTTACGCCTTATCTGTCTCTCGCTATTCATATAGACTGCTGTACTAAGGCACTTGACAGCGTGCCTATCTTCATCATTTTCACCAGTTGCTCCATGCCAGCGTTTACACCCATCGCACGGTAGCGTATGTCTTGATCTCTATCGTGAAAGAGCATACGAATCTGCTCATTGTAGTTTAGAGGTAGCAAGCTAGACATCTCAAAGAGTGACTCTCCATACCCATTACCACGCATCTCTCCAATGGTCGCAGGGAATAGGATCGCCTCCATCTCTCCAGAGACGATATGGATGTTGAAGAGGAGCACATTTCCATCATTCGTAAACTTCGACTTCAGCTGATTGGCTAGCTGCTGCATCTCGTCACGAGAGGCTCCATTGTACTCGCCGTCCGTTATGTTGATGACAATAGGAGGATAGCAGTCCTGCGTCTGATGGCGAGAGAGCCAATCGTCTAGCAGCCCCTCAGCATGCTTAAACGCCTTGTCCATACGCGTCCAGTGACCATCATGACGAGCCTCCATCCACTGCTTCTTCTCGACCTCGATCTCCTTCACACCAGCTCTAGTTCGCACCTGCTCCTTGACCTTGATCTTCTTGTACTCATTAAATCGGATCTCCTCAGGCGTCACAAAGCCTCGACCAGCCAAGGCTCCATTCCAACCACTGTACGCCTCCTCGCCATAACCCACGACGGCTATGTCAAAGTAGTGACGCGTCTCGCTAGCTCGTACGCAGCGCTCTACCAACTCATCAATCTGATTATTGACAATGCGAGCCACAGCCTCCGAGAGGGTCATACGCTCCCCGTTGAGGGTAGTAATGCTACGCATAGAAAGGCTATGATCCACTAGGAATATAAAGGCAGAGGGGTGCTCGCGTGTGATGCGAGCTGTGTAGGCATTTTTGCTTTGAAGCTGTGTAGGCTGTGAGGGGATAGGGATGCCAAAGTTAGAGATATTGGTGATGTACTGTAGCGGGATGAAGTTCTTCACCAACACCTCTGCCTGATAGTATGGCTGCTCATCAGCATCTAGGTCGAAGTGCTTTCGTGCCTTGACTGACGTGAAGTGAATCTGCTTGAAGTTACTCAGATCTCCTCCACACTGCACCCCATTACTCGTAGCATTGCGATCAGCATATAGGCTATTTGTATCATAGATCACCTCAGGGTCTATCTCCAGCACTACTGGGTTAGAGATACGTCCGTCATTCATTGCCACATACATCATCGGGTGCTCCTTAGTAAAGCTCACACGCACATAGCGCTCCAGCCCGCTACGCTCATCTAGTGACCAGGATAGGGAGCCAGGACCACCACCTCCAGGCTTCGGGATCTGTATCCCTCGCTCCTTGCAGTCTCGCCATGAGTAGAGTCCCCCATGCTGTATGATCTGCTCCAGATTATCTCGATCGGTAAAGTGGTATAGCTTCGTAATGCCGTGGCTATCCAGCACCGCCTTAAACTCTTGCCAGTTTGCTCTCTTATTCATAGTCTCTTATATTCTTCCAGGTTATAGCTCCTCTCCAAAAAGTGTCGTCTGTATGATACCCCGCTCTCCATCGCTAGGCACTACCTGCGCTACAGATCTCTGAGAGATAGGTCCCTTCAGACCGATAGCATCCTCGTAGGGGTAGAGCCCCTCAGCATAAGCCTTCACAAGGTAAGCATGCGAGAGCGGCTTCTTCGGGTCGTCCACATCGGTACTACTATTATAGTCTAGTAAGATGATCGTCTTGCCAGCACGGTCAGCAGCCCGCAAGCGCTCTATGATCCATGGCACCTTGTGCTCTAGCACCCAGCGGTAGGTCGGTAGGTAGATCTCACGCCGAGCTGTCATGTAGTCGAGTAGCTCCGAGCTGTTCAACCCACGCTGATGCCCCCGTGGCGGTCCGAAGCGACGTACGCTCCGCTTCAGCCCCTTCATAGATCTCTTCTGGATCACCTCACGGTCTATGCCGACCGACTCAAACACCTTGAGTCCTTGCCAAATTCCCTCTACCGAGGCACCCGTGGCAGGCGATGAGAAGGGTATCGGGATCCCCCCATGTGGATAAAACGGGCTCAGCTTCACCAAGGGCTCCTCCGCCTTGCTCGTTATGTCTACGATAATCGCCCCTGGGTACTCCTGCAGTAGCTTCTCTTGCTTCCTGCGCCTATTCGCTACAATAATCATGTCG
>CAMPUN010000174.1 GCA_946997275.1 uncultured Porphyromonas sp. | reverse complement strand
GTTTGGAATCGATCCTCAGCGTCATAGCTTAGAGCTCTGGCAATTACGTTGACAAACTGCTCGTCAAGCTCATACTTCTCTATCTTGGGTAGCTCTAGAGGCTTATGTCGCTCTTCTAGCAAGCTCTCTACAGCACTGGTGTTACTAAGCCTAGAGACATCAACAAACCATGGAAGCCTTCTATATAAAAGGTGATAAGCCATAGCTCCAACGGCGTAGAGGTCTGACTGTACCGAGCAAACTCCAGAAAAGCGCTCTGGTGCAAGGTAAAAGAGGTTTTGCCCTTCCACTCTGGGCACTCCTAGAGACTGGTTAAGGTAGCAAGCTTGACCGAAGTCAATCAGCTTTAAGTCACTTAGATCTCCCAAGAGGTTGAGAAGGACATTTTGCGTAGTCACTTCATTATGAATGATGGGGCGGGACTGACTATGTAGGTAGGAGAGCGCTGAGAGAACCCCCAGAGCAATGCTCTTGATAGCATATACGCTGAAGTCCTCCTCTCGCATCATCCGATCTGACAAAGTCTCTCCACTCACGAACTCTGTGACAAACCAAACGAACTGTCGCCCATCTATGAGCAACTCTCCAGTCTCACGGCAGGTGCAGAGGTTGTGATGCTGTAAGCCTTTTGAGATCTCTACCTCTACGACATGTCCGTAGTCGTCTAGCTGCCTTCTTGTGAGCTTTGAGCAGTCGATCAGTTTTAGGAAGCCAGTCTTGCCATGCTCGTCTTTGACTCGGTAAGTCTCCGCATAAGCTCCTTGCTTATGCGGAAACAGTACGGTGTAGTGGGCAATCAGCTCCTTTGCCTTGAAGTGCATAATACTCTTTTGTCACTAAGGTTAGGCTTCGGGACGCTTTACTTTAGCAGTCCTCCAGCATTATTAGCATCCTCGCTAGGCATCAGGTTGATTAGTGAGACGGCAATCGGGTGTAGTCGCTCTGTAGATGGCTGGTCATTCATCTCGCTTAGGCCTTGGTTGATGAGCTGACGCGCCCGTGACCTATCTCGCCACGCTATCTGATCAAAGCGTGCCTCACAATCCTTGATGAGGGCCATACACTGATAGACCATCGTGAGGTGAACAAAGAGCTGCTCGACCTGCTCTAAGACACTGCGTCCTAGGGCTACGTCTTGGGTGCGTATCACATTGTCCACTTGACGATGTAGCTCTTTGACGACCTCTTCAGACTTTTCGTTGCCTAGTTCGCTCTGAGCCACTTCTAGGCGCTCAAACTCTTTGCGTAGTTCCTTTTCGATACGATCCCACTCGGAGCTATCCTCTAGGTTCTCAATTTTACGGAGTAACTCTTTCAGATTAGAGAGTGTGCGCATCGGGTCTTGTCCATTGGCGAGTAGCTCTTTTACGGAGCTAAGCTCCTTCTCTAGCTCATCTACAGAGAGTCCAGAATCTTTGAGTTCGGAGAGGGCTCGCTCAGCCGTATGTATCTCTTCCTTAACCCACTGGATAGCTTCTGTCGCAGACTCACGCTTACCGAGGTTTAGCTCCTTCTTCACCGTAAAGTCTACTGTGGGGAAGTACACCTCCATAGTCATCATCTCTGAAGAGTCTACGTGGAGTGTGACCTCCACACTAGACTGCTCGGGGATAAGTTGCTGTACCTCCTCGCCAGTGACGACTACGTTTGCTATGTGGGAGTTTAGCGCAGCGGTCTTTCCCTCAGCCTCTAGACCTGAGGCTTGATAGACTGGGATCGACAGGACATCCTCCGCTACACCAGGACGCAAGGCTTGTGTCGTCTTGCGACCGAGGACTACGCCCACGGCAGGGAGTGCCTTGTTCTTTTCCAAGCCTTTGACTTGGGTAAATACTCCACGCTTCTTAATGTCGTTATAGACCGAGATGCCGATATTGTAAGGTAGTGGAGCTGCTCCGACCTTGACCCCTTGGATAATGGTAAACTCTGCGGGAAAGACCTCCACCTTGTTGCCCTGATGGTCGAAAGCGTTTATGTGGAATGTGTTTGCTGCGCCCTCTAGCAGAAAAGCTTGAAAGATGTTTCCCTTTTCATTGACGCTAGTCTTGTCGCTACGCCAAGCTCCGTCTGCACGCTCTAACTCTATCAGTAGCTCAGACGGGGCGCTTGCTCCACTCTTCTCTCTATCAATAGTGATGGTCACCCACTCAGAGTCTTCAACAGATGTAGACTCATAGCCTACCTCAAGGAAGGTCACCTCCGCCTTGGCCTCTCGCCTGACCTCATCGGCATTGACCTCTGAATCTATTGTAGAGGCAAAGAGCGCAGCTCCTCGAGCTACGGCAGTCATCGGGTTGATGCTTGTGTCTACGTGAGGAGTGATCTCCTCCCTGAGCATCTCGCGTATGATGGGCGAGTAGGTAGGCCCTCCTACTAGGATCAGCGAGGTGAGGTCTGCTCCTGTCAAGCCGTTTCTGGCTAGTAGATCCTTGCAGATGTCGATGGCCTTATGGTATTGTCCCTCTATGGCGTTGAGTAGCTCATCCTTTGTCAAGGTTATCTCCAGGTCGATCTCCTCTCCATTGTCATCTACCCCGAGGTTAAGGTTGCGGTCATAGGTAGAGTAGTCCGTACTGTCTGCAAAGGACAATGCGATACGCATCTCCTCGGCCGGTCCCTTGAGTGCATCGGCTAGAGCCTTCTTTTTCCAAGGTACACGCTCGTAAGAGTCGAGTGCATACTCCTCTTTAAGGGAGGGAATTAAGATCTCGTTCACTACAATCTCGTCGAGGTTCTTGCCTCCTAGGTAGTTGTCTCCCTCAGTGTCAAATACGGTGAGGATGCCATCCTCTACCTTCACAAGAGCTGCGTCAAAAGTACCACCACCGAAGTCGAAGACTAGCCACTTGCCGTCTTTCTTCTCATTAGATAGCCCATACGCCATACAAGCTGCTATAGGCTCTTGTAGCAATATGCACTTATTAAAGCCCGCTAGATGTGCTGCTCGCATCGTTGCGTCCTTTTGGACTGCGGTAAACATGGCCGGAACTGTGATTACGATCGCATTTACTGTCTCGTCTGTGATAAGGCTTTTCAACTCCTTGAGTACTTCGGCCGATAGCTCTTCTGGCGTGTAGAAGGCTTTTGACATGTTTTCGTTGGAGTACTGCCTATCCGACCCCATCTCCCGTTTGAACTCTAGGTAGCCAAACTCCTTGGGAGGCTCATCTTTGCTGAGTGCCATGATAGCGTCTGAGTAGACTGCATCTTTTGCCTTTAGTCCGATGCGTAGAGCACACTCTCCACGCTTGTTTTTGGAGAAGTAGACACATGATGGCAGGGTATCCATCAATGTCTTGGTCTGCTTGATGACAGACTCGCCGCCCTCCATGCGAGCGATGGCGGAGTTTGTCGTCCCCAAGTCTATACCGTAGTCAATCTTAATTCTGGCCATAGCTATATCGTGTTATATGTTTTGACTTACCACTATCTCGGCAGGCTGTATCATCTTGCCGTTGTAGTTGACGAGCATCTTGATCATACCTGTTATGATGCGCTTACCCTCGGGTAGCGTTTCGTCTGGCACCATGCGCGCCTTAAACTGCATACCGTCGTTGTACTCTTGTCCTATCAAGCTAATGATCTCGTAGCCGTTAGCACGTACATTGTTTATCATTCGATCCTTAGCCTGTACGAGTTGCTTGTAACCTCTGACAGACTTGTCCATCTTAGAGAGGTTCGTCTCTATACGCGCTATCTCATCTGCGAGCTTGACGACTAGCGAGTGGTCAGGCTCTCCAGATCCCGCTACTCCTGCGGCTGTCGTCTCTAGTTGCTTCTCGACCAGCTGGAGTAACTGGTTGTCAAGCTTGACAGACTCCTCTGCCATCCGCTGCTGTGCAGCCTCCACGGCGTGTTGCGCTTTACGAATCTCTTCGATAGAAGAGCTACTACGCTTCACCCTTCTGGCTAGCCAGTAGGCGATCCCCACGACAGCACCTATTAGCACCATGGCAATTACAATGCCCCACAGAGAGCGTTGATGTAGGAGTGCCTTGTTGCT
>CAMPUN010000173.1 GCA_946997275.1 uncultured Porphyromonas sp. | reverse complement strand
TCGTTCGTTGTGGTTTGTGCCTGTAGAGAGCCGCAGCTCCAGAGGAGGGCTAGTAGCCCTGCGAAAAGTGTGAATAGTCTCTTCATGTTTAGTGGTATATGTGATTATTGGCGGCAAAGGTCGGAATCTTTTAGGAGAAAAGCAATACCAACATACGGGTAATACCCACCTATCGGTCGCTCCCTCGGGGTGATCAACTATTTTCATGCCCATGAAAATGGATTTTCATCCGATGGAAATTACATTTCCTCGTGTTTATGGCGGCGAACTCTCCTAGACCTACTTCGGAGATTTGACGAAGAAACGGACTTTCTACCGAGGAAATTGAGATTCTCCAGGGAGCAAACGGCAAATTCCTCCGAACTTTCAAATCATTCTTCCGAAGTTTCATTTCACTCTTCCGAAGTTTCATTTCGCGCCTCCGTGGAGAATATCCACTTTCTACGGAGCCGTTTGAAAATTTCTCCGTGGAGATTGGCCGTGATGGGGAGCAAAGCGTCAGTTCTCGTCGCACATACTTTCGGTGCTTTACAAGGTCAGTTTACCATCATCGGATAGCGGGTTGACTTAGTCGGGGAGCTTATTTGTATCGCTTATTTTGCTAACTTTGTCGCCAGAGCAGTAACAGCAGCAATCAAAACCATAAGCTTAAATCATGGCAGTAGAAATCAGACAAATAGATGGACGCAAGGAGCTGAAGAAGTTTGTTGAGTTCAACCTTGAGCTGTACAAAAACAATCCCTACCACGTCCCTGGCATCATCAAGGATGAGATAGACCTACTGGATAAGGACAAGAATCCCTCCTTCGATGTATGTGAGGCGGCCTACTTTCTAGCCTACAAGGATGGCAAGATCGTAGGGCGCATCGCGGGTATCATCAACCATAAGGCAAACGAGACGTGGAATCAAAACTACGCACGCTTTGGTTTCGTTGACTTCATCAATGATGACGAGGTGGTCGACAAGCTCTTTGAGACTGTCGAGCAGTGGGGGCGCAACAAGGGCATGGATTATATGCACGGACCGATGTCCTTCACCGATATGGATCAGGAGGCGATGCTCGTGGAGGGCTTTGACCAGATGGGTACGACCATAGGCCTCTACAACTACGCCTACTACCCCAAGCAACTGGAGCGTCTAGGCTACGCCAAGAGTACCGACTGGAAGGAGTACCTGATCAAGATCCCTAAGGAGATCCCTGAGAAGCATCAGCGCATCGCTAATCTGGTGAAGGAGAAGTATGGTCTCAAGGTGGTTAAGTACAAGAGCCGCAAGGAGATTATGTCTCACGCTGAAGAAATCTTTAACACGCTCAATAAGGCTTACGCACCGCTCTACGGCTTTAGCGAGTTATCGTCCGCACAGATGGAGTACTACGCCAATGCTTACCTACCTCTGATACGCCTAGACTTTTTTACCGCTGTAGTTCGAGAGCGTGACGATCAGATGATCGCTTTCGCTATCACGATGCCCAACCTAAGCAAGGCAATGCGGGCTGCCAAGGGACGCCTCTACCCCTTTGGCTTCATACCTCTACTGAATGCGCTCAAGACACCGCCCAAGGTGGTCGACCTCTACCTCATCGGTGTACTGCCTGAGTATCAAAACAAGGGGATCAATGCGCTGATCTTCGCCGACCTGATACCGATCTATAACAAGCTAGGCGTCGAGATCGCTGAGAGCAATCCTGAGCTGGAGACGAATATGGCGGTACAGCTTCAGTGGAGCTATTTCGAACGTAAGCACCACAAGACGCGCCGTGTCTTCATCAAGGAGCTCTAATCTCTTCCTTTACTTACCCACACCTTCATGCCGACACAAGAACCACTAAATAACCCAGACCTGCTAACCTCCAGCGCCGTAGCGGGGTACACCGAGGAGGACTTTCGGACGCTCTCCTGGAGCGAGCACATCCGCAAGCGTCCTGGTATGTATATCGGTAAGCTCGGTGATGGTACGCAGGCGGACGATGGTATCTACATCCTTATCAAGGAGGTGATAGACAACTCCGTCGATGAGTTTGTCATGGGCGTGGGTAGTGAGATACGTATCACGATAGATAGCGAGACAAACGAGGTGCAGATACGAGACTACGGTCGTGGCATCCCGCTCGGCAAGCTCGTTGATGCGACCTCTAAGATGAATACGGGCGCCAAGATCGACTCGCAAGCCTTCAAGAAGTCGGTCGGTCTCAACGGTGTCGGTCTTAAGGCGGTCAATGCGCTCTCCTCGACCTTTACTGTCCAGAGCTGGCGCGAGGGAGAGACCTCTTCAGTCACCTATGAGCGGGCCGAGATGATCGCTCATACGCCAGCAGAGCCGTGGGAGGACAAGGAGGAGCACGGCACCTTGGTCGTCTTCACGCCAGACGCTGAGGTCTTTCGCAACTCGCACTACGACCTCCGCCATGTGGAGGCGCTCGTGCGCAACTACTGCTACCTCAACACTGGACTGACGCTCTACCTCAACGATAAGAAATATGTAAGCCGTCACGGGCTACAGGACTTCCTCTCAGACACCATCACGGGCGATCCGCTCTACCCGATCATACGTCTCACGGGTCCTGACATAGAGGTCGCTATCACACACATTGAGCAGTACGGAGAGGAGTTTTACAGCTTTGTCAATGGTCAGTACACCACACAGGGAGGTACCCACTTGACAGCCTTTCGCGAGCAGGTGGCTCGCGTCATCAAGGAGTTTTCGGGCAAGGGCTTTGAGTATGGCGACATTCGCTCTGGCATGGCGGCAGCGATCAGCATTCGCATCATCGAGCCTGAGTTTGAGAGTCAGACGAAGATCAAGCTGGGCTCCAAAGAGATGGTGCCGCAAGACCCAATGTTTGAGCATGAACCACTGCGGGGCGTGACGGTACAGAAGTTTGTCGGCGACTTCCTCAAGGAGAAGCTCGACAACTACCTCCACATGCACCCCGAGATCTCCGAGGTGATGCTCCAAACGATCCAAGCCAACGAGCGTGAGCGCAAAGCGATGAGTGGCGTGACCAAGCTGGCGCGTGAGCGCGCTAAGAAGGCGAGCCTGCACAATAAGAAGCTGCGTGACTGCACCGAGCACTACAACGATCCGAAGGCTAAGAACCCCGAGCTGACCAGTATCTTTATCACGGAGGGTAACTCGGCTAGTGGATCGATCACGCAGAGCCGAGATGCGCGCTACCAAGCGGTCTTTAGCTTGCGAGGCAAACCGCTCAACAGCTACGGGCTGAGCAAGAAGGTGGTCTATGAGAACGAAGAGTTTAACCTCCTCCAGGCTGCGCTCAACATCGAAGACGGCCTCGACGGCTTGCGCTACAACCGTGTGATCATCGCTACCGATGCCGATGATGACGGTATGCACATACGACTCCTGACGCTGACCTTCTTCTTGCAGTTCTTCCCCGAGTTGGTGCGACGTGGACACGTATATATATTGGAGACTCCGCTCTACCGTGTCTCGCTCCCAGCCAAGCGCAAGAAGAGTATCACGGCACGTGTTGCCTCAGCAGGCAAGAAGAAGGGCGGCAAGAAGGCGACCATCGAGCCAGCGTCTGAGACGGAGACCTCAGCCTACTGCTACAGTGACCAGGAGCTCAATGCAGCTGTCGAGCGGATGGGAGCTTCGGCTCAGATCACCCGTTTCAAGGGTTTGGGAGAGATCAGCGCCAATGAGTTTAAGGAGCTGATCACGGAGGAAAACATCAAGCTTCGTCAGGTGTCGCTCCGCAAGGAGGACAATCTCAAGCGAATGCTCCACTTCTACATGGGCAAGAACACGCCCGACCGTCAAGACTTTATCATAGACAACCTAGTCATCGACGAGGAGATCGTCTAAGTCTCCCCAGCTAACTTAGCAGACAGACATGAAGCGTATCGGATTCTTTGCGGGTTCCTTTGACCCCTTTACACTAGGGCATGCGGACATTGTGGCACGTGCTCTCAAGATTTTCGACGAGGTGGTCATAGGTATCGGCACGCACCCGACGAAAAAGCCATTCTTCACCGCCGAGCA
>CAMPUN010000172.1 GCA_946997275.1 uncultured Porphyromonas sp. | reverse complement strand
ACGATGCCCAAGGAGATCCTCAAGCTCTCGGAGAGCATCCTCGTTGATCCCGTCCTCGTCGAGCTGGCTGTGGCAAAGCCCCCTAAGTCGATCATGCAGACTGCCTACATCTGCTATGACGCGCAGAAGCTCCCGATCATCCGCTCCCTCTTTGCGAATCCCGAGTCCGAGGTGTCACGCACCATCATCTTTGCGGGAACTAAGGCGACCGTCCACGCACTCGCTCAGACACTTACCAGAGATGGCTTGCCAGTGGCTGAGATGCACTCAGACCTGTCGCAGGAGCGCCGTGAGGAGGTCTTGAGAGACTTCCGCATGGGACGCATCAAAGTGCTCGTAGCCACCGACATCGTGGCGCGCGGTATCGACATTGACGACATTGCCGTCGTGATCAATTATGAAGTGCCACGCGACTTCGAGGACTACGTTCACCGTATCGGTCGTACCGCACGTGGCGCCGATGGCAAAGGCTTGGCGATCACGCTCGTTTCGCCCAGCGATCAGCAAGACTTCGCACGCCTAGAGCAGTTCCTCGAGCAGGAGATCTATCGCATCCCGCTAGACTCTTCCCTCGGCGAGGCACCTACCTACGCTCCCAACGAACGCACGAATAGTCGTGGCTCCTCTAGAGGCAAAGGCAACGGACGTGGCAGATCACAAGGCAAAGGACGAGGCAAGTCCCAAGGCAAAGGTCGCTCCTCACAGCGCAAAGGTCGCTCCAGCGGTCGCAAGGGTAGCAAGCAATAACCGCTCTATGAAAGCGCAGCAGCGTATCGGCATCCTAAGCGATACGCACGGATACATCGATGATCAGATCTGCAAGGCGCTTGCCACGTGCGATCTGATCTTTCATGCGGGAGATATCGGGTCTCCTCAGGTATTAGAGCGACTACAAGCCATTGCCCCCACGCTTGCTGTGTATGGCAACATCGACGACGCTGCGCTACATGCACAGCTCCCAGAGGTGGTTCACACAGAGGTGGCAGGCGTGGAGCTGGTCATGACACATATTGGTGGCTACCCAGGGCACTACGAGCGTATCTTCGCCCCTTATCTTACGCCGTGGCGCGAGCGTCCGATGATTACCATCTCGGGGCATAGTCATATCCTCAAGGTAATGCCCGACAAGTCCCGTCCAGGCTTGCTACATATCAACCCAGGCGCTGCAGGACGTAGTGGGTGGCACCAGAGCCGTACGCTCATACGTTTGCAAATCACCTCAGGGCGACCGCACAACCTAGAGGTTGTCGAGTGGCCCCGCTAGACGGGTCGCCAGACCTTTCGTCCGTAGTATAGCTGGCTACGCATCTCAGTGAGCTAAACGACTTGTGAAGTGTAGAACGATTAGCTTTGAGAAGTTGTATTCATGGGTGGAATATACGTTTTGCAACCCTGTGGCGATTAATTTGTCGTACTTTTGTCTCAGAGAGAAATGACTCTCTCCGCTTTTATCTAAACTTATTATGAAACAAACAACCGAATATATCCCTATCGTCGGCATGCATTGCGCTGGTTGCGCAGCTGCCGTGACAAACAAACTGCAAGGTGTCACCGGTGTCCTAGAGGCGACGGCACAGATCGACACCCGCTCCTTATATATAGTGTACGATGCGGAGCAGATCACCCGCGAGCAGATCGCTGAGCAGGTCGCTTCGCTCGGCTTTTCGCTCATTCTGACGACAGACGAGACCGAGGCGGTGAGCCAAGCGCTGGAACAAGAGCGTCGCTCGGCCCGTCAACTCGCTTGGCGCACAGCCATCGGCGCAGCTTTGACCATCGGCGTCATGATCTGGATGTATCTGCTGGGAGCCATTGGCGAGCGTTGGGTCGCTCCGCTGGTGGCACTCGTAGCATACCTCTACGTGGCGGGACCTTTTCACTGGAGAGCCGTGAAGCAACTCAGGCGAGGCGTCATGGGAATGGACACATTGGTCTCCCTCAGCACCACTTGCTCCGTCATCGGCCTGCTCCTAGCCTACGGCTCCGAGGGACATCAGCTGCACCTTTACCTCGATGCGCTGGTGATGATCCCCGCCTTCGTCCTGATCGGCAAGTGGTTAGAGCAGCGCGCCACCGCCTCGACCGCTAGAGCCTTGCGGGCGCTCCTCGACTTGACCCCTCGTGAGGCATCGCTCGTCGTGGGCGAGGAGACACGCCGTGTGCCACTGCAGTTGGTTCAGCCAGGTATGACCGTGCGGGTACGCCCTGGCGAAGCCATCCCTGTCGATGGCGTCATCACTTCGCAAAGCGTAACCCACATCAACGAACAAACCATCACCGGTGAGTCGGAAGCTGTGTCGCGTGGCGAGGGTGACAAAGTCTTCGCCGGTACCATCTGCCTCTCCACCGCCATAGAGGTGCGTGCCGAAAGCGTCGGCGCCGACACCGCTCTGGGACACATCGTCTCGACCGTGCGCAAGACCTTAGCGGACAAGCCCCCGCTACGTCTCTTGGCCGATCGTATCGCACAATACTTCGTTCCTGCCATACTCTTCCTAGGGTTGCTCACCTTTGCCCTATGGTACTGGGTCGTAGAGCCAGGCGCGCTAGACCTAGCCGCACGCTACGCTATCTCCGTCCTCGTGATCGCCTGCCCCTGCGCCTTGGGCTTAGCGACTCCGACCGCCTTGACCGTGGCCGTGGGCGAGTCCGCACGGCGAAACATACTCTTTGCGGAAGCCACCGCACTAGAGACGCTACCCCGCGTCAATGCTTTCCTCATGGACAAAACAGGGACGCTCACCCTCGGGAGCCCCTCAGTCACCGAAATGCAATGGTTCGTCCCCGAAGAGGAGCGCATGGCGAAGCTCTCGCTCATCGTCTCTGCCGAGCAGCACAGCCTGCACCCACTCGCACAAGCGATCGTGGCGTATGGTGAGGCGCAGGGAGCTACGATCAGCGAACTAACCGTCACCGAGCAACCAGGACAAGGCTTGCTCGTCACCACACCCGAGGGAGAGCTACGCATAGGACGCGCCTCTTGGATTGCCGAGGGGGGCGTTGCGTCGATTCCCCTTTGCGACCTCACTGGCTCGCTCGTCTATGTGGCGCAGGGAGCACAGCTCATCGCCATCATAGCGCTCTCCGACACGCTCACACCGCACGCTGCCGAGACCATCGCACAGCTCAAGGCTCAAGGCAAAAAGCTCCTCATGCTCACGGGCGACCGAGAGCCAGAGGCACAGCGCATCGCTCAGCAAATAGGTATTGACACGGTGCATGCCGAGCTCATGCCACAAGACAAAGAGACGATCCTCGCCTCCCTACAGGAGCAGGGCCTCGTTGTAGCCATGGTCGGCGACGGGGTCAACGACGGTCAGGCACTAGCACGAGCCGACGTGAGCATAGCACTCGCTGGGGGGAGCGATCTAGCCACCTCGATGGCGCAGTTGGTCATCTCCAAGCCCGACCTGTCACTCCTGGTCGAGGCGACCGATATAGCACGGCAGACGGTACGTACGATCCGCTTCAACTTCCTCTGGGCGCTCCTCTACAACGTGATCGCCATCCCGATCGCTGCCGGGCTCTTCACACGGTGGGGCTTAGCCATCACGCCTGCCATCGCCGCAGCCGCCATGGCGCTCAGCTCCATCTGCGTCGTCGTCAATAGTCTCCTCCTCCAGCGCCGTATCGCTTCAAAATAGCAGCGCTCCGACCGACCTAACGAAAGTAGCCCGTTGTAGGATCTCTACAGCGGGCTACTTGTTTTAATTGCTCCGATCGTTCCGAGTGCGAGTCGTTTCCTCCGATCTATTTCCCTCTAACCTCTAATCCTCTCCCCTTCGATGGATAGGACCTCGTGAGAGGTCCGACGCATCGTAGCCGTCGGTCGGAGGGGCAATAGCCCCGAACGACCGATGGGGGCAAGACGGCAACAATTTATCGACCCCTTGTGGGTCGGACTAGACGAGTTTACAGTCCCAGTCCGACCTCCCGCACAGGGGAGGTCGCTTGCTTCGTGTGGCTTCCCTTCTCCCCCCAGTCGTTCGGAGCTTTGCTCCTCCGACTGGGGGCTATGATTCGTCCGAC
>CAMPUN010000171.1 GCA_946997275.1 uncultured Porphyromonas sp. | reverse complement strand
CTCACCGCTATCGCTACGGCTTCAGCCTCACCTTAGCGGGTCGCACCCCCAGCAACGTCGAGTAGCGTGCTTTTTTTATCTACCTTTGTATCCAAATAGATAACCGAGGGAGGCTGCCTCACGGCACAAGGACCTCCGATAAGATATAGACGCAATGAATAAGACTCCACTAGAGGATGCTGCAAGCAATGGCGCAGAGAGCACGGGACTAAACTTTATAGAGCAGGTTGTCGTAGCGGACATCCAGAGCGGTAAGTATGATGGACGTGTGCAGACACGCTTCCCACCAGAGCCTAATGGTTACCTACATATAGGTCACGCTAAGGCTATCTGCATTGACTTTGGTATCGCTCAGAAGTATGGTGGCGTGTGCAATCTACGCTTTGACGATACCAACCCGATCAAAGAGGATGTGGAGTACGTGGACGATATCCGTGAGGACATCCATTGGCTCGGCTTCGAGTGGGGTAAGGAGTGCTACGCTTCGGACTACTTCCCACAGCTCTACGCCTTTGCCGAGCGTCTCATCATGACGGGCCATGCTTACGTCGATGAGCAGAGCGCCGAGGAGATTGCCCAGCAGAAGGGTACGCCCACGACCCCTGGTATCAATAGCCCTTACCGTGATCGTCCCGCTGAGGAGAGCTTGGATCTCTTCCACCGTATGAATGCGGGCGAATTCCCCGAGGGCGCTATGACGCTCCGAGCTAAGATCGATATGGCTTCGGACGATATGCACTTCCGCGACCCAATCATCTACCGTATCATCAAGCGCCCGCACCACCGCACCGGTACAGAGTGGCAGGTCTATCCTATGTACGACTTCGCGCATGGACAGAGCGACTACTTCGAGGGCGTGACCCACTCGATCTGTACCTTGGAGTTCGTACCGCATCGTCCGCTGTACAACTATCTTGTGGAGCTCCTGATGCCCGAGGGCACCACTTACAGACCGTATCAGTTTGAGTTCAACCGCCTCAACCTCACCTACACGATGATGAGCAAGCGCAAGCTCCTCAGCCTCGTGCAGCAGGGCCTTGTCACTGGCTGGGACGACCCACGTATGCCGACCCTCTGCGGTCTGCGTCGTAGGGGCTACACGCCACAGTCCATCCGTGACTTCGTCAGCATGATCGGCTATACCCGCTATGAGGGCACCATCGATCTCTCGCTCCTAGAGCATGCCGTGCGCAACGACCTCAACAAGCACGCAGCACGTGTCTCGGCTGTCCTAGATCCTGTCAAGCTCATCCTGACCAATCTTCCAGAGGATCATGACGAAGCGCTAGAGATGGTCAACAACCCTGAGGATCTATCGGAGGGTACGCATATCCAGCACCTTACGCGTGAGCTCTGGATCGATCGGAGCGACTTTATGGAGGAGGCTCCGAAGAAGTATTACCGTCTTACGCCTGGAGGCTTGGACGTACGCCTACGTGGTGGCTACATCATCAAGTGTACTGGCTGCGAAAAGGATGCCGAGGGCAATGTGACGGCCGTCCTTGCCGAAGTTTACCTAGACAGCAAAACAGGCATGGAGGGTAGCAACCGCAAGGTCAAGGCTACCATACACTGGGTCTCTACGGCCTACGCACTAGATGCTGAGGTACGTCTCTATGACCGACTCTTCCTAGAGGAAGACCCATCAGGTATCCCTGCTGAGGAGCTCAAGGACCATCTCAATCCCGACTCGCTCATCGTGCAGCATGCTTATGTCGAGGAGTGCCTACGAGACGCTCAGGTGGGAGACCACTTGCAGTTCCAGAGAGTCGGCTACTTTACGGTCGACCCTGACAGTTGTCCCGATGCGCTGGTCTTCAACCGCACCGTATCACTCAAGGAACGTCGCTAGAGAGGCTCCCCCCTTAGAAAAGTATGCTAGAGCAACTGACTCTTTGGTTCTTTGAGCATCTGAACTACTGGACGGTCTTCCTCTTGATGACCATCGAGAGTTCGTTTATCCCCTTCCCCAGTGAGGTGGTCGTGCCACCGGCAGCCTTTCTGGCAGCCACGGGTGATCAGATGAGCGTCTTCGGCGTACTCTTCTTTGCCACTTGTGGAGCCATCGTTGGGGCTCTCATCAACTATTACTTAGCCATGTGGCTCGGGCGTCCTATCGTCTACCGCTTTGCCGGCAGTAGAGTAGGGCGTATGCTCTTGCTGAGTCCCGAGAAGCTCGACCGTGCCAACGAATACTTCGTTCGCAAGGGAGCTGTCTCCACTTTCGTAGGCCGTCTGGTGCCAGCCATTCGTCAGCTCATCTCCATTCCCGCAGGTTTATCCCGCATGCCACTAGGCTCATTTGTGGGCTACACGGCTCTAGGCGCTGGCGCCTGGAATGCGATCCTTGCGCTCATCGGCGTCCTCCTCTCGCGTGTCCCAGGCATCGAGACGAAGGAGCAGGTGGTCGCTAAGGCGAGCGAGTACAGCCACATCATCGGTTACTCCATATTGGCGATCGTGGTCCTGCTACTGACGATCTATATCGTCCGGCATGTTCGGCGCAAGCGTCGCCGCAATCTAGTCACAGACTAAAAGCTCTTAATCATCTCCTTTTAGGTACCTTTGCACAGCAAAACAAGCTCAACTACATAAAGACATGAAGAATATATTGATTATTGGCTCGACCGGTCAGATAGGCTCCGAGCTGACAATGAAACTACGTCGTGAGTACCAAAATGGTTCAGTCGTAGCCGGTTACATAGCTGCAATGCCTCCTAAGGGCGAGCTCCTCGAGAGTGGTCCCGCAGAGCTTGCCGACATCACCGACTCAGCTCAGATAGCAGCCATCGTCGACAAGTACAAGATCGATACTATCTATAATCTAGCAGCTCTCCTGAGCGCTACGGCAGAGGCCAAGCCTCAGCTCGCATGGCACATCGGACTGGGTGGACTCTTTAACGTCCTAGAGATAGCTCGTGAGAAGGGTTGTGCTGTCTTCACCCCCAGCTCTATCGGAGCCTTTGGCGATGATACCCCCAAGGACAAAACTCCTCAGGATACGATCCAGCGCCCCAAGACTATGTACGGTGTGACCAAGGTGGCTGGTGAGCTTCTTAGCGACTACTATCACAAGCGCTTTGGCGTGGACACCCGCTCGGTGCGCTTTCCAGGGCTTATCTCCAATGTGACGCTACCCGGCGGTGGTACCACGGACTATGCTGTAGAGATCTACTACGCAGCCGTCAAGGAGGGCAAGTTCGTCTGCCCCATCAAGGAGGGTACCTACATGGATATGATGTATATGCCAGACGCACTGCACGCTATGGTCCAGCTCATGGAGGCTGATCCTACGAGACTGGTACATCGCAACTCCTTCAACATTGCCTCGATGAGCTTCGAGCCTAGCCAGATCGCAGCCGCTGTCAAGCGCATCATCCCCGACTTCGAGATGAGCTACGACGTCGATCCACTGCGCCAAGCTATCGCTGAGTCGTGGCCTAACTCGCTCGACGACAGTTGCGCTCGTCGTGAGTGGGACTGGCAGCCACACTACGACCTCGACACCATGAGTCAGGATATGATCCAGGTGCTACGCGCTCGCTACGGCAAGTAAGCCATCCGTACCGATCCCCAGAGACAGACATAGTCTCATCCACATGCGCCACTCTTGAGTTCGCTCAGGGGCGGCGCTTTCCATGGAGAGACAATTGCTTTTGTAAAAGTTCCAAAACGGTTCCTCCGTTGGAACTTTTTAGTTCCAACGGAGGAACTCTTCAGTTCCAACGGAGGAACGAAGAAATCCCTAGGGAGGGATTGTTCGATTCCCACGGAAGAAAGGAGAAATAGCTCGGACTTGTGATTTCATTCTTCCGAAGTTTCATTTCATTCTTCCGAACTTTTATTTCGCGCATCGGAGCAAATAAGAGATCTCCACCGAGGAGTCTGGGATTTCCTCCGTGGAGATAAAGAAAGAAGGCCGAGGAGCAACGCGTGCTTCTCGACCTTCTCTAGTCTTGTGGCGTATGCTACGAGGGCATTCGCCGATCTATTTGAGACTGTTGCATAAAGGCGAATCGCTGTGTTGCTTTCGGGATTCGGCTTC
>CAMPUN010000170.1 GCA_946997275.1 uncultured Porphyromonas sp. | reverse complement strand
CCCAGAGTGTGATTTCGGCGTCCCCTACCCCATCTTTCGCTATATGGCTCAGCTCTCGGTCAGTGAGATAGGGCGAGAGGCTTTTGCCAAAGGGGTGCACCCACCACGTTGCGTCCTCAAGCCACGAAGGCGTTGCCCAGAGGGGAAGGCTCCAGAGTGCGGAGCGCATCTGACGAATGAGTCGTGGCGGGGTGTAGTGAAGCGGGTCGCCAGCCTCCAGTGCGACCTCGTGGCCGATGTTGCAGACGAAGAGTGGCGTGCGCATAAGTGTCGGCTACTTACGGCCGAAGTCTGCGGGGATCTCGCCCCAAGCGACCGTGTTCCACTTCAACAGTGGCACCCGAAAGGTGTGCGTCTTCAACCAATGTGTGGCTCGGACGATCAGTTCGTAGGTCTTAGCACTACGTGGGTCGGTTGAGTCAAGGCGCGTGCGACAGCGAGCCTGCGCTACCCACCCGAGCGCCACCTTACTATCGGAGTAGATGGGCAGTGGCGGGAGCTTGCCCTGCTCCATCAGAGCCAAGGCGTGAACGATGGCTAGGTACTCGCCAATGTTGTTGGTGCCCCACGGGATGACCGCCCGAAAGAGCTCCGCATGGCTAAAGGTGTAGACGCCACGATACTCCGTCACACCCGGATTGGACGAGCAGGCTCCATCGACAGCGATCGAATGGTTGATGAAACCCGCAGGCGCTATCTTGTCACCGATCAACTGGTCAGGCGCTTGCTCCACACTGTGCTGTACCTGCAGTCGGTTGCTCTCGGGCTTGGCGACGCGATGCTGCTGTCCCAGCTGGCGCCCCTCTTGGTAGCCCAGTTCGAACGCTTCCTGCGCTTGCTCTGAGGTTGGGTAGGACTTGAACTTCGCTCCTTGGAAGCCTACGACCTGTAGCTGGCAGTCCCGCCAGTTGTCATAGACGCCTGGGCGATAACCCTCCCATACGACGTACCACTTGCGTTGCTTGGCTGACATCGAGGCTTTTCCCTTTTAGTAAAAGCCTCCAGCGTATAGACCAGCGAAGTTGACCTCGCCCGTCTTCGTCTCAGCATCCTCGGGAAGCTCTGCAAGCATCTGCTGCACGCCCTCGTACTGCTCCGCGCGGTCGCACTCCTTATATAATAGAGCGGCATAATCTAGGAGCGCACGAGTCGGCTGGGGAATCATCTCCAGAGCCTGCTCCATCTCATCGGCAGCCGCCTCCTTGCCACGCAGCTCCTCTACGAGATGCGTCAGGTGCATGTAGCCCTCCACGTTGAAAGGATCCGTCTCCACCACCTGTCGGAAGGCACGCTCAGCACGCTCCTTGTCGCCCTCGTGGTAAGTGATCAAACCCTCGTAAAGGTAAGCTCGCTCCTCCTCGGGAAACTTCTCGGCCGTCTCCAGAGCAACCGCCAAAGCTTTCTCCCAGCGCTCCAAAGCGATCAGCGCTTTCACCTTGATGAGCCAGTAGAGTGGCACTTCGTCAGTGAGCTGTAATGCTTGGTCGATGGTAGCGAGTGCTTGCTCAGACTCACCTAGAGCGAGCTGCGCCTGAGCTTTCATACGGTGTAGCTCAGCTTGCTGTGCCTTCTCCAGCTCGGTCGCCAAGGCGCGCTCAGCGTAGGCGATCGTCTCGCTGTGCTGGTCCAGCCCATTGGCAACCTTCGTCGCCTCATAGAGAGCCATCGGATAGTCCGGATAAGCCTCCAGTATGGTGGTCAGCTCAGCCATCGAGCCTGCTAGGTCGGGCTTGCGCTGCAAAGCCTGTGCTAGGTAAAGGCGACACTCAGGATCGTCGATCTCTTCCAGCGAAGTGTGCAAAGCACGTATCGCAAAGTCGACCTCGCCGATCTTGAGCGCACGGAGCGCGTCAAACTTAAGCGTGTTCGCCTTGAGCGTATCCGCCTTGGGATCCGTCGCTTGTGCTACCTCCTGTGTGGCATCTATCGTCTCCTGCTCGACTGGTTCGGTTGAGTCAGGAGACTTTTTGCTTGATTTCTTGAAGCGTGAGAATAGTCCCATAGCTTTGTGTCCTATCGGCAGAGCTCCTCGATACGCTGTGCCACCGCCTCAGCGGTGAAGCCGAGCTTCTCGTCCAGCACCGTGTAAGGAGCGGAGAAGCCGAAGCTCTCCAACCCATGGATATGATCCATATCCCCGACCAAGCGGAGGAGCGTCACAGGCAGACCAGCAGTCAGGCCGAAGCGTGCGCCCTTAGCGGGGATCACGCTCTCACGATATGTCGCCGGTTGATCGAAGAAGAGTCCTTCGCTCGGTACCGAGACGATGCGCAGCTTGTGCCCCTTGCCTTGGAGTAGCTCAGCAGCTTGTACTAAGGTGCTCACCTCACTACCCGAGGCGATGAGCGTCAGGTCGGGCGTCTCGCCAGCAGGAGTCGTATCAGAAACCACGTAAGCGCCATGCTTCAACTGGCAAGCACGCTCGTAAGTGGGATTAGGTAAGTCTTGTATGTTTTGGCGAGAGAGAATGAGAGCTGTCGGCGTGTGGAGGTTTTCCATAGCCATCTGCCAGGCGACCGTAGCCTCATGCACATCGGCTGGGCGTAGCACCTGTAGGGCACGACGACCCAAGTGGTTGTGCAGATGCTCGAGGAGACGTATCTGCGCCTCCTGCTCGACCGGCTCATGTGTAGGCCCGTCCTCTCCAACTCTAAAGGAGTCGTGCGACCAGATGAAGATGACCGGTTGCTCCATCAGCCCAGCCATACGGACGACGGGCTTCATATAGTCTGAGAAGACAAAGAAAGTACCGCACGCCGCACGCATACCGCCATGCAGGGTGATCCCCACGCAGATTGCTGCCATCGTAAGCTCCGAGACACCCGCCTGGAGGAACTTACCTGAGAAGTCACCCGCCTCCAGAGCCTTCGTGCCCTTGAGATAGCCGTCCGTCTTGTCCGAGTTCGAGAGATCGGCCGAGGCAACGATCATATTGTCCACCCGCTTGGCCAGTTCTCCTAGCACCGTTGCCGAGGCGGCACGCGTTGCCTGATTAGCCTTCTGAGCTATCTCCTGCCAAGCCACATCGTAGGTAGGCTCTGCAGCAAACCAACGGTCATAGAGCTTCGCCTGATCAGGGTGCGCCTTCTTGTACTCCTCCTGGACCTTGTACTGACCGTCCCAGTAGGCGATGAGCTCCTCACGACGCTCAGCATAGAAGGCTGCTACATCTTTATATATGGTAAAAGGATTGTCCGAGTCAGCCCCCAGCGCCTCCATGGTCTTAGCATACGAAGCTCCCGCCTTAGAGATCGGTTGCCCGTGCGTTGCGATCAAGTTTGCGAGCGGATTGCCCTCCTCGTCGACCGCCTTGTAAGCCATATTGGTGTAGCCAATGATAAGCGTCGGTGCGCCCGTCTCTTCGGAAGTCTCGATAGCGTCTTGGAGCACCTGACTTAGCGCCGCTGGATCGTTGCCCGGCACCTCAAAGACGTTCCAGCCCCACGCATCATACTTAGCCGCAACGTCCTCAGCCGTAATATCCTCAACACGTGTCGAGAGCTGTATGTCGTTGCAGTCGTAGTACATGATCAGGTTGTCCAGCCCTAGGTCGCCAGCGATGCGCCCAGCGCCCTGACTGATCTCCTCTTGGATACCGCCGTCCGAGATAAAAGCGTAGATACGCTGTGGCATAAGCGTATCTCCAAGACGGTGCTGGAGAAACTTAGCCGCGATGGCTGCACCCACAGCGTAGGTGTGTCCCTGTCCCAGCGGACCACTAGTATTCTCGATCATACGGCTACGCGAGAGCTCTGGGTGTCCAGGCGTAGGACTGCCCCACGAGCGGAAGGCTGCCAGCTCCTCCATCGTAAAGAATCCCGCCAGCGCCAGCTGTGCGTAGAGCATTGGCGACATGTGCCCAGGATCCATAAAGAAGCGATCCCGTGCGGGGTGCTCCGGGTTACGTGGGTCATAGCGCAGTTGCTCGGAGAAGAGGACCTGGATAAAGTCCGCTCCGCCCATAGCCCCACCGGGGTGGCCACTCTTAGCGCGCTCGACCATCGAGATGGCGAGGGCACGGATATTGTCGGCAGCACGCTCAGCGATGCTCATAGGCTGCTCT
>CAMPUN010000169.1 GCA_946997275.1 uncultured Porphyromonas sp. | reverse complement strand
AGCACATCTTGGGTCACATCCTCAGCCTCCATCTCGTTGGATAGAAGAGCCATACAGACCTGTAGGATCGTCGGCCGTAGGGGGACGTAGGTCTGTATGAAAGTGGCTCCATCCATTGTAATCACTGTAAACTAAAAACTATTCAATGTGTAACTGTATGACGCTCGGACCAACGGTCCAAAAGAGCGCCCTACACCAATAAGACGATTGAGTCGCCGAAATGTTGCAGCAACTAGTACTATTGGTATCTCTAGAAGTTCAGGCAAACGGAGCAATCGGAAGTATCAGAGGAGTCAAACGTGCAATAACAGATCGGGACGCACAGCTCGTGCGTCCCGACATGTTGCGTCCCGACGATTTGTGTCGTGACGGTATGATATTACAGGTTATCTGCGCACCTCAATGCGAGTGACCAGCTTTCCAGCCTGTAGTACGTAAGCTCCTTCTGGTAGCGTAGAGACATCTAGCGTGCTGCCAGGATTAGAGATGGTAAAGAGTAGCTCACCAGCCATCGTATAGCAAGCGATGCTAGAGATACTCGGATCGGTCAGGTAGAGGGTCCCTGAGGTGACAGTCGGATAGACGATAGGCTTGCTTGACAGCTCTGGCTGATCTATGCTCTGGGCGTCAGCTCCGCTGTAGGGAGCGTACTTTCTATCTTTTGTGTAGTAGAGCACAGACCAGTTTTTACCCTGAGCGACTTGGACAGCATCCTTGTTGCAGACGTTCTCCTCTAGGGGATAGGACTCATCATATACGGCTATCTGAGCGGGCTTGTCGGCACTCGCGTTAGCAGTAGGTAGCGACTTGGCTAGCGCTAGCATCTGCTCCTTAGATATCTTGTTATTCTCTAGGTAAAGCTTATGAGCCGAGGGGCAGCCGGAGAAGTCCAGAGCCGTGATCTCGTTGAGGTAGCACTTGAGGTTTTGTAGAGCCGTCAGTGTGGAGAGGTCTAAAGTCTGGAGCTTATTGCGCTCGCAGTAGATCGTATTGAGCTTAGTGCATCCGGTCATAGTCAACTGGGAGAGCTGGTTGTATCCACAGCTCACCCCTTGTAGATTCTTATTGGCTGACAGGTCGAGCGTGGTCAAGCCACATTGCGTGCACTCTAGGGACCTTAGAGCTGTCGCTCCTGATGTGTTGAAACTGGAGAGCGGATTATCGGAGCAGACGAACTGTTTGAGTGCGGGTTTATTTGCCAGATCGATCTTCGAGAGCTTATTCTCTGAGCAGTTAACCCAAGTAAGCTTCTCGCACTTTGAGATGTCGAGAGAGGTCAGTTTGTTCTTGTGACAAAAGATCATCGTCAGCTGAGGTGCATTGCTAAAGTCCAGCTGGGTGAGCTCATTCTCCTCGCAGTCAATGCGGTCTAGGTAGTCGGCGTGCTCGAAGGTGATATCCGTTACCCCATTCTTGAAGGTGGCTAGGTACTTGACAGGGCCCGTGACGGTTACGGTCTGAGCCGTCAGCTTATACTTCCTCCAGTCCTGCTCGAGGATAGCGGAGGATAGCCCCGTAGCTTGGACCGCTACGGCATCTTTTGAGACGACCTTCATATAGACAGAGTCGCCGACATTAAACTTCGTTTTTATTGTGATGACTTGCTGCTCCTGAGCTCGTAGACTCATAGTCGCAGCTCCGCATAGAGCGATGACCATCCCAGCCACAAGGCGCAAGATAGTCGTACGATAGTAGTTGTATGACATGAGAGTATTGCTTTAGTTTTAGAGAGAAAAGAGTAGTCCGTCACAACCTGAGACGGAGAGTAGGTAGTGTCCACGTAGCCACCCCTCTGTAGAGATAACAAGTCGTGAGGAGGGCACACCGCTACGCTGGTAGTGGCAGACACCCTGTAGGTCGTAGATCGTTATCGTGGCTCCTAGAGGTAGCTGATCTATGACTAGCTCTCGGTCGTACAGAGAGAGCTGTGGTAGACTGGGCATCATGTCGGGGCGCGTCACGGCATTGTCTTGAGACCCTTCGTAAGGTACGCCAAAGCCCCTGTTAGCTCCGCCACGAGAGTCCATGGCATCCCAACCCCTCTTCTTGAGGAGGGCGACCTGCTCCACGGTACAGACGTTGGTATCCTTGGCCTCCTTAGTGTCGACCACCATGAAGATCCCACGGTGATCCATAGCCGTACGATCTGGTAGCGTCTGACAGATAGCCGTAAGATTAGCGCCTTGCAGATTATTCCCCTGACAAGCGACCTCGTCGAGCTCAGGATTGCTGGAGAAGTCTAGCTTGGTAATCTGATTGTACTCGCAGAGGACCTTAATGAGTAGCGGACATGGTGAGGTGTCGATCTTAGTAAGTTTATTCTCAAAGCAGTACAGCCATCGCAGATTGCTGAGACCAGTCAAGTCTATCGACGTCAATCTGTTTTGATAGCATGAGATCTCAAAGAGCTCTTTACAGCCTGTCATGATCAGCTCATCGAGATCGCACTGTACACAGTTGAGTTTCCCGAGCATAGGGCAAGGAGATACGTCCAGTCGCTTCAGTGGATTGCTCTCGCAAAAGAGTAGCATGAGCGACTTACAGGCAGTCAAGTCCAGTGCAGTGAGTTGGTTCCCCTGACAGCCTAATCCCTCAAGCTTGGGACACTGCGAGAGATCGATAGAGGTGATATTACAGCCATAGCAATAGACTTGACTGAGCTTGCCCTCTATGGCAAAGGTCTGAGCCGTCACTTCATAGGTAGACTCTTCGTCATACACGACCTTTCCCTTGAGACCAGTTAGCGTAATGTCAGACCCAGAGAGCGTTAGCTTTAGCTTACTCCCTATAGACGCTGTGGTAGTTGCTACAAAGCGATCTGCCCATGCTCCTTGAGTCAAGAGAGAGAGTAGTAGCATCAATAGGATGCTACGACGAGATACTAGTGCTTTCATATAGTCAGTGTATCGTGATATACCTCTTACTCGACATCCTTAAAGGGACGTATGCCGAACTTAAACAGGTTGGAGTTATAGCTTATATAGGCCATCTGGGGAATATATGCTATAGTCCATACGAAGCCTGCCTGCTTTTCGTTAGGACTACTAGTCCAGTAAAAAGCTCCTGCACCCATGACCTCTGCATGCTTCTGTGGGTGGTAGTATACAGATGACGGTAGGATCCGTACGACATCATCTTGGCCGTCCTTGGCCCAGAAATCCTCCGTCGCAATGTCATCAATGGAGCCCGTGAAGTCACTCCCGAGGTAACGGACAGTAATCTTGAGATATGCATCCTTACTACCTACCTTATGCTCACCGACTACTTCATAGCGGTATGCAGCCTGTAGGCTGTTGTCAGTAGCTACTGGGAAGTCTGGGTGCATCTCCGTACTTCCCTTCTTGAAGCGTAGGGCATAGCTCACCTTGCTCCCCTTTATGGACTTATAGTCTGAGAGATAAGATGCCTTGACGCTACCCACCTGTATGGCCTCTGGGGCATCTGTGTAGGACTTGTTTGCGCCAAACATTATATAGACCTCATACTTGGGACCAAATGAAGGCATCAGCACAGCAGCTTCGTACCGAGTGGGCGTATGATAACCCGCAGGGCAGGCAGTGCCTATCTGGTCAAAAGGATAGTAACCCGATGCGTCATTGCTCTGGCTAGTGGCAAATGTCCCAGCCTCCTTACCTACATTATACTCCGCCACATACTCGATTCCCATCGTTGGCCTCGTGGGGGTCTTCTTGACCAGCTCAAAGCGAATGCTGTCGATCTGATCTAGAGGGATCTCAGTGACCTGATCTTGCTGATAGACGCGTAGGTGCGTAGGAGGATTGGTCTGCTGTCCCCAAGCTGGCTGTAGGCTATAGAGGAGAGACAGCGCTACGAAAAGCGACAAGTAATACTGTTTCATACGGTTGATGTTATGTATAGGTGAATTGTCTAGTGCCTGTGGGGAGTGGATGGCGACTCCTAAGCTGGGGTCACTGCGCTCCTCGTCTATTCCAACGGCTAAAGTAGCGAAAAATATCTTAAAGTGGAAACTCTCCACGGAGGCGAGATATAAAACTTCGGAAGAATCAAATGAAACTTCGGAAGAATGAAATGATAAGTCCGAAGAATTT
>CAMPUN010000168.1 GCA_946997275.1 uncultured Porphyromonas sp. | reverse complement strand
TAATACAATAAACAGCCTTCCTCCGCCGTTAGTTCAGTAAAACAATAGACTCTATGAAACTTCGCAATCTATTCATAACCACTCTTATGCTCCTAGGCTTGGGGGCGCTAACGTCTCACCTCACAGCGCAGGAGGTGAGCCAAGACAGACGCTTCAACCCAGTGCTCACCTCAGTACCCTCGCTCAATATCAACCCGAGCGCCCGTGCTGCAGGTCTAGCCGATATGGGCGTCTCGACCACGCCAGACGTACAGTCTCAGTACTTCAACCCCGCTAAGTATGCCTTCCTCAGTAGCAAGGCTGGGATCAGTATGTCCTACACTCCTTGGCTCGCTAAGCTAGTCAAGGATATCAAGCTCATGGAGCTAGTCGGCTACTATAAGATAGGTCGTGAGAGCAATCAAGCACTGAGTGCCTCGATACGCTACTTCTCCTTTGGTGCTATCGAGCAGTTTGACAACATGTCCAAGTCTCTCGGTGAGGCGCACCCGAATGAGTTTGCCGTAGACTTTGGCTACGGGCTACAGCTCTCTGACAGCTACTCGATGGCGGTCGCCCTGCGCTACATCCGTGCCGACAACAACCTCGCAACGGGTGAGAAGAGCGCAGGCAATGCCTTTGCAGCAGACATTTCGGGCTTCTGCAATCGTTACTTTGACCTAGGCTCTGCTGAGAGCTTGTGGACCTTTGGTTTCAACATTAAGAACATCGGTACCAAGATCTCTTACGACAACGGCGCCACCAGCATGTTTATCCCGACCAATCTCTCTCTTGGTACGGGACTGCTCTACCCCTTTGATGAGTACAATGCGCTTTCAGTAAACCTAGAGGCTAATAAGCTCCTCGTGCCGACCCCTCCCGTCAAGGATCAAGCCAACCCCGAGGCATACGATGCTGCTCGTCAGAAGTACCTCAACACCTCCTCCATCGCAGGTATCTTCACCTCCTTTGCTGACGCCCCTGGAGGATTCAAAGAGGAAATGCAAGAGATCTCTTACAGAATCGGTGCTGAGTACAGCTACAACAACCGCTTCTTCCTACGTGCCGGCTACCACTACCTGCACCCCTACAAGGGTAATCTGCAGTACTTCACAGCTGGTGCTGGCTTCAAGATGAACGTCTTCAGCATCGACGCTTCCTACCTCGTCTCGACCGTCCAGAGCAACCCGCTCGACCAAACGCTCCGCTTCACCATCGCCTTCGACTTTGACGGCATTCGTGAGCTGCTCAAGTAAGCCTCCACGAGCATGACCTGCAGCTACCGCATAGGCTCTGGCTACGACATACACCGTACCACGCCAGACCGACCGCTCATCCTCTGTGGCATACAGATTCCCAGTCCGCTGGGACTGCTCGGTCACTCCGATGCTGACGTAGCGCTACATGCTCTGATGGACGCACTCCTCGGAGCCATCGGGCAGCGAGACATCGGCTACCACTTCCCCGACACCGACGAGCGGTCCCGTGGAGCCGACAGCACGAAGCTCCTCGCCACCGTCATGCAGATGGTACGCGAGGCGGGCTGTCAAGTAGTCAATGCCGACCTCACCATCATCGCTCAGCAGCCCAAGCTCTCGCCCCATATCCCGCAAATGATAGCGCGCCTCAAGGAGCTACTCGGCACCTCGTGTGTCAATGTCAAGGCGACCACACACGAGCATCTCGGACCGCTCGGCAATAGTGAGGGCATCGCAGCGCAAGCCGTCGTACTGCTTACTTACTGATCATTTAGCGGTAAATAGCGCAGCAATATCCGCAATACTATATCTATAGCCACGAAGGAATCCGGCGTTCCTCCGTGGCTATTTTTCATTCTCCACCGAGAGACGAAGCATTTCCTCGGACTTACGATCTCATTCCTCCGAAGTTTCATTTCATTCCTCCGAAGTTTCATTTCGCTTCCACCGAGGAAATCCCCCTCGCCTCCGTGGGCAACTTTATTTTCATGCCTATGAAAATCCATTTTCTCCTAGAAGAAAATCCATTTTCATGTGGAGGATAATCCATTTTCACCTAGGAGAAAATCCATTGCCAACCGTACCCGACAGTAGTTTCCCCTAAAGTAGCTCGTAAGTTGTCGCTAAATTTCACCTTCTTGACCTTTAGACAAAAATGCGTATCTTAGCACCACGAACTTTTACATTACATTTTATGAAGAGACTTCTACTCCTTCCCGTACTCTGCTTGAGTATCCTAACCTCTATGGCGCAAGAAGCAACTGTCAAGCTCCTTGTCAAGCCCGACGCCACGGAGGTTACGTTTGTCTATCGCCTCGCTCAGCAAGGAGCGAGCGCTCAGATAGACCTAGGTGGCGGTGAGACCGCTACGCTAGAGCAACCCGAAGCTGAGAAGCTACAAACTTTTAAGCACACATTTGCGAGTCCTAGTAGCACACAGCGCACTATTGCCATCTCGGCAGATCAGCTAGTCACACTACGCTTTACAAACAGCAAAGCAATCTGCGGTGTCACACAGATTGTTGCGCCCCTCTTAGAGCGCTTTAACTGTGACTACACACCTCTGATGGAGAGCGAAGAGATAGACTTCTCCGCTTGTCCTAAGCTTGAGGAGATCACACTCAATGGTGCCGAGGTATCTCGAGTTATCCTTCCTCCCAATAGAGGCTTGCTCAAGACCTTCCAGTGGGCTACTCCGCTACTACCCACCCCAGACAGTAGACAGCTAAAGGCTCTAGACCTGTCAGGCTGTACAGCCCTGGAGAATCTATCGCTACAAGGTACTACACTGCGCACGATCGATCTAACCGATACGCCTCTTCTCAAGAAGCTCGTCATCACTGGACTCAGTAACAAGGCATACCCTCGTCGGCTGATAGGAGGCAAGGCTTTGCGTCATCTAGAGATGGTGACTCTGCAGTTCTGCGCCTTCACCTACGATATGCTTCCAGACCTCAACGAGACCCAACTGGACAACTTTAAGGTGGCTAAGATGTACTTTGCTCATATAGAGCGGTCGCAGTACAGAGATATGACGGTCGATCTCTCCAACCTAGCCTCTGCTAAAGGTATCTCTGAGAAACCAATCTCTACGACCTTCACCTGGTACTATAAGGATGCGGACAATAAGTGGCAGCCCGTACCTACCGACAAGGTTGTAGCTGGGGACAAGCCTGGGGTCTACACCTTTGATGAGTCTCTCCTAAACCCTACCACGCACCAGATTACAGTACGTGCCAAGCTATTTAATGCAGGCTATCCTGACTTAGCCTTCTACAAGGGAGGTCTGCACACCTACAACATCACGCTACCCTACAAGCCAACAACCATGTATCTCTCTGTGACAAAGGAGTCTCCAGGTAAGGATGAGGATGGCTATGACATTGAGGAGATAGATATGTCTCTCCAGATAGCTGCAGCTAAGGCAGAGACCAAGGTGCAGGTCGACTGGGGCGATGGTCAGCCTAAAGACTATACAATTCCCAAGGCTAATGAACCTTTTACCGTCTCTTCGGAGGTAGACCTAGGGGCTCTTATTAAGATCTACGGCCCTGTGACACTGGTAGATGCTACGGGTAGCAAGATCGTCGGAGTAGCCTTTGAAGATGCTGCGACAATCGAGACACTTCGTCTCTCTCGCAACAAGATAGAGCAGATAGACCTCTCTCGTCTGCCCAACCTCAAGGAGCTACAAGTCACTGACAATAAGCTCTCCGAGCTATCACTGTCGGCTACACCTAAGCTAGAGGAACTTTACTGTGGATACAACAAATTCACTAGACTCGCTGTAGAGCGTACGCCACTTCTGAGCGTGCTGAACTGCAACGACAATCAAATTGCCTCCCTAGCTCTAGCATCTTTGCCTAAGCTGGAGATAGCCGTACTGAGTGGCAATGCCTTCGGCGAGAGTCTAGATCTCTCTGCCAATAAGAAGCTTCGTGTACTAGACATTGAGAATTGTCAGCTTACTAAGGTAAAGCTCGAAAGCGAGTACCTAGAGCGCATCAAGGCTAATGGCAATAAGCTCACTGAGCTACAGCTTATTCCCTACGCAGGGCTGGCGCTCAATCTACATAGCCTAGACGTACGAGACAACAGCTTCACAGCTTGTGACCTCAACGACCT
>CAMPUN010000167.1 GCA_946997275.1 uncultured Porphyromonas sp. | reverse complement strand
CTTGCGCTTCATCCTTTCTGCAAAGTCTAGACAATCTTGCAAGCAAGATTGTGAGGCTGTTGACTTTTGCAACAGTCTCTACTTGTATATCTGGCTGAGGATCTCGTCGATCTGCTCTCCGCGTAGGTCGCGTTGCATGATGACGCCATCGGGCCCTATGAGCATAATCTGTGGGATGCCCATGATACCATACAGTGAGGTGGCGTGATTATTCTGCTCATCGTAGATCTGTGGATATGGGATCTGTAGCTCCTTGACTGCTTGTAGATGGGTCTCGTGGCTATCCTCCCATACGCCGACACCGAGTACGAGTAGACCTTTGTCTTTGTACTTCTTGTGCATCTCAATGAGTGTGGGGATCTCGCGACGGCAGGGGCCACACCAAGAGGCCCAGAAGTCCACGAGTGCATACTGTCCCTGACCAACGTAGTCCGAGAGCTTGACTCGCTCACCCTCTGTGGTAATCCCCTCAAAATCTGCAAAGGACTTGCCCGGCTTGGTGTTGTTCATTCCTTGGATTAGCTCTACTAGCGTCGTATAGCTGGGGAGACGCTTGACGTTTTCGCCCATCTCCTCGAGAGGCTTCTGAAACTCAGAGAGGTCGTCAAAGAGGTACATAGCATACTGCATGGCGCGGAGTACGAGGGGGTTATCCTTTTGCTCTGCTATATACTTACGGACGATCTCCTGACCAGCAGCCTTGTTGATTGAGTCAGCCTGCATGATCACCATGATGTCTTGCTCGAAAGCGTTGCAGGCATCGTTGGCGGGAGAGCCGGTGACGCGTCCATCGCTGAGGTTGTACTCTAGAGAGGTCTCCTCGTAGACAAACTGAGCGTTGAGCGGTGTGCCCTGGCAAGAGAGTAGGTAGAGGTAGCCCTTCTTGAGGTTGTCTAGCGAGAGGGTAGCAACGGTGTCGCGGATGACGATGCTATCAATCGGTGTCTTGGGGTCAGCCTCATCGTAGAGATAGGCTGTCAGGCCAGATAGATTGTCCCCGAGTCCATGGAGCTGTAGCGTATTCTTCTTGTCGCGATTACAGCCACTCAGTATTAGGAGCGAACCCAGTACGACCAGTAGAGAGGAGAGGGATATGATTCGTTTCATACGGTGTGATGTTTGTTGATGATGATATAAATCGGTTGGAAGGTGAGGGGCACTTGTCCTGTCTCGTCTGCAAAGTTAGTAATATATCTTTTGGTAAAGCGTCTGAGCTGATTAGGGGTGCGTATCTGCTGTGGCGCATTTGGTAGCTGTGCGGTGCCGGTATGGCGTAGGTGCTGTAATACAGCTAGAGGGTCGGCAAAGGGGATGACGAGTCGCTCCGTATGGATCTCATAGGGATGCCCGAGCTCCTGGAGCATGCTGCGCCAGGTGTCTAGCGAGGGGTAGTGTAGCCCTTGACCTGTGAGCTGTCGGAGCTCAAGGAGATTGTCAGGGCCGAAGGTGCTGACAGCTAGCGTCGCCTCGGCAGAGAGCTCGTGGACGATGCGCTGCAAGTAGGCACATGGATCGGCTAGCCACTGTATGGCACTACTGGAGACAAAGAGGTCAATGCCGAGCCCCTCTAGAGAGAGTTCGGAGGCATCTCCGACCCGCAACTCGGGGTGTGGATCTCTCAAGCGAGGCACCTGCGCTAGGAGTGCTGGGGAGAGGTCGGCGAGTGTCCAGTGGTCGACCTCGAGGAGCTGATCTATACGCTCTGTCAGCAGGCCTGAGCCTGTGCCCATCTCGAAGGCGTGAGCGAAGTGACGCTTTGCCTGAGGGAGATGTTCGTCGATCAACTGCACGAGCCGATCAATGACGAGTCGCTGTGGCGCTGCAGCTTCGTTGTAATGCGAAGCGGCACGGTCGAACTGATGAGCTAGAGAGGTCATAGGCACAGATGAGTGGTAAGGCTCGTTGGGTTACTCTAGGCACTCCCATAGCTCCCGCCATGAGTGCCACAGATCAAAGAGGTAGTGGTACCCGTCGGGGAGTAGCTTAGTAGGCACATCCAGAGCCTGCCATAGGGTGGAGAGGTTGGTCGCTGGGAAGATCTGATCGCGCGCTCCGATGATGGCTAGATCCCAAGCTAGGCGGGCGTGGGGCTTCGTCTCGGGCTCTTCGGAGGCAGTGATGCTGTCGTAGACCGCTTGCAATTCGTCACGAAGCTCTGCGGTGGGGCGCTCGGAGAGGATTTCGTAGAGCTGTTTGTATCGCTTGCCCCCACACATGCGGCGGTTGAAGCGCTGGCGGTTTTCATCGGTTAGTCCTTCCAGTGTCCCTATGAAGATCGCTTTGGGTATACCCCACAGGTCGTGCATGGGATAGGGTGAGCCAGCGACCGCTATGAGGCGTCGTGCGGAGGGGAGCGCAGACCACTGCGGTACAACCTGCTCGGCGGCCCAGACGCCTAGTGACCAAGCTACGATGGTGACCATCTGGTAGGAGCTCCAGGGTAAGTCTGCGAGGTCGTCGCTCAGCTCGAGGGTGCGGTAGTCGTACAGCGAGAGTAGGTCACACGCTGGCGGCAAGGCTAGGTGAGAGACCGTGTCAGGGGTCATGCCCCATCCGCAGAAGTATAGGATGAGTTGGCGGGAGGGGCCTTGGTCACTGTTTCGCTGGAAGGTATACTGCATAGGGCCTAGGCAAGATGCGTTAAGATGATTTGGCAAAGCTGCCTGACCTCAGCGGCGGTGAGTCCAGCGGTCAGTGAGATCCTCAGGCGCTCTGAGCCGACGGGTACGGTCGGAGACATGATGGGGCGGATGAAGTAACCCTCCTCGTGGAGTGCCTGTGCGACAGCTCTAGCTCGCTCACGGCTCCCGCAGAGGAGCGGTATGATGTGGCTGTGAGGGGTGGGGAGGAGTTGATCGGGTAGCGAGGCTAGCTCGTCGGTGAGCAGTTGCTGTAGCTTAGCTAGGTGCGCTCTGCGCTGTGTGAATGTGGGGAGCGCTTGCCAGACGGACAGCACCCACTGGATGATGAGCGGAGGCAGCATGGTCGAGTAGATGAGGCTTCGCGAGCGGGTGATGAGTAGTGTGCGTACTGCCTCGGAGCAGGCGACGTAAGCTCCCATGGATCCGAATGCTTTGCCGAAGGTACCGACAAGGAGGTCAATCTCGGACAGCAAGCCTAGCTCTTCGCACAGCCCATAGCCATGCGCTCCACGGACACCGATGGCGTGCGCTTCGTCTATATAGAGAGCCACCTTGGGGTATTGCTGCTTGAGCGTCACAAACTCTTGCAGTGGAGCCAGATCACCGTCCATGCTGTAGATGCTCTCCGCCATGACGATGATATGCTGGCAACTCTCGGCGCTGTGATGCTTCTCAATGAGACGCTGGAGCTGTGCTACATCGTTGTGGCGAAAGCGCTCGAAGGGTAAGCCCGAGAGGCGTATCCCGTCGATCATACTGGCATGGATCAGTTTGTCTGCTATCACCACCATGCCTGGGAGCTTGAGCGCTGGCAGGATGCCCACGTTGGCGTGGTAGCCACTATTAAAGAGCAAGGCTGTCTCGTGCTGCAGGGACTTAGCGATGAGCTCCTCGAGCTGGTGCATCACCGCCCGATCTCCCGAGAGCAAGCGAGAGGAGGTAGAGCCTAGATCTCCCGCAGAGAGCGTCCGTAGGCTGTCGGTCAAGTCAGCTTCATCGGCAAAGTGAAAGCTGGCGTCGTGGAGAGCTAGGTAGTCGTTGCTGTTGAGGTTGATGAGTGGCCGAGGGTGCGCATCGTCAAGCGCTGCGTAGCGCCCAGCCTCTAGAGGCTCAATAGGGGTGAGCGTGCGGAGCGCCTGCTCGTCACGTAGCGTGGCGAGGATCTGCTCTATATGTGACTCGAAGTGAGACATAAGCCTTAGCTCAGGATTTATAATTATTGCTGGGAGGGAGCTGTAGTGCTTAGCCTATGGGCTATGCGTCCTACAGGTTTGAGTCATTTGTTGGGTGGCTCTTTTCTAAGGGCTGTTGGGTCGCTTGCCGATTACAGCCCGCTGCTGAGTGCACCTCAGGTCATGCTCTATGGTCGCTCTTACTACCTTTGCACTGTCTATGAATAGACCTACACAGGATCTAGTAGCACGACGTGTGCCAACGATAGATACT
>CAMPUN010000166.1 GCA_946997275.1 uncultured Porphyromonas sp. | reverse complement strand
GATGGAGACGGCACGCTCAATGAACAACCTATGGCTCCGGGACACCTCATTGACTTCGACCTGTCGGATCACTTCAACAAGCTGGATATGGGTGTCAGAGTAGGCTTCGACTACTTCTTCCACCAGCGCCTCGGCGTGACCGCACAGCTCAATATGAGCTTCGAGCCAGCCCTCGACAGGAGCTTTACGATGATGCCTTTCCCGCTCTACAACATCTACGCCTTTGCGGGCTTTGCTTACCGCATCTAGCCACTAGCGATCCGCTAGAACGTATATAAAAGGACGCACGACCGTGCAATCCCTCGTAGGGACTCACGGTCGTGCGTTCGTTGTATAGATAGCCTTGATGAAGCGCCCGAGCAACGCTCTCCTCGCTCCAACCTCTCAACGCTCTCCACGGAGGGAATGCCCTAAAAGCTCGGAGGAAAGCTGACATTTCCTCGGAGGAAAAGAAAAACTCTTCGGAAGAATCAACTGAAACTTCGGAAGAATGAGATGAAAGTTCCGAAGAATTTCTCCGTTCCTCACTGGATATTCAAAGACCTCCACCGAGGAATTTTCGATTTCCTCCGCAGTGACTTTTGAGGAGCTCGTTTTTTACCATCTGTCAGCCCTGAGATTTACAGCATCTCAGTCAGAGGGCAAAGAGTTTTTTACTACCTTTGTGGTGCTATGGCATGAGGTGTCTGTGTACGCCCCACCCTACGCATTACCACTCACCGAGACCACCACGCTATGCACTCTAGCCTTATCATCATACCCACCTACAACGAGAGCGAGAATGTCGCTGAGATGATTCGCGCTGTCCTGGCACTGCCAGAAGCCTTCGATCTGCTGATCCTGGATGACAATTCGCCAGACGGGACCGCTGAGATCGTCCGTACGCTACAGCGGGAGACAGACTACACGGACCGTCTGCATCTGATCGTGCGCCCAGGCAAGATGGGACTAGGCACCGCCTATCTCACAGGCTTCGAGTGGGCTCTAGAGCATGGCTACGACTATATCTTTGAGATGGATTGCGACTTTAGCCATCCACTCTCGGCACTACCACATCTCCTACGTGCGGTCTCTGAGGAGGGCTACGATGTGGCGGTAGGCTCGCGCTACGTACGGGGTGGCGGGGTCAAGGATTGGCCACTGAACCGTATCCTCATGAGCTATCTCGCATCGGTCTACGTGCGCCTCGTCACCTGGCTACCCGTACGAGACACGACAGCGGGCTTTGTCTGCTACAGACGTGAGGTGCTGGAGGCGATGAGACTAGACGAGGTGCACTTCAAGGGCTACGCCTTTCAGATTGAGATGAAGTACACGGCTCACTGTCTGGGCTTCAAGATCAAGGAGGTGCCCATCACCTTTGTCAATCGTAAGCTCGGAAGCTCGAAGATGAATGGCTCGATCTTTGGCGAAGCCTTCACGGGTGTCCTCAAGCTACGCTACTGGCGACTCTTCAAGGGCTTCCCCAAGCGTCGTAATCCTGAGAAATAATATGAAACAGATCATACTCGGAGCTACCTTAATCAACGAAGGTCGGCAAGTCGTCGGCTCCGTATGCCTCTCCGACGAGCGCATTGAGTCTATATATATAGGTGTGGACCAAGCGTCTGACCTTCCAGACGAGCTACTCCAAGGAGCGGAGGTCGTGAATGCGCACGGGCTCTGGCTACTACCAGGTTGCATCGATGATCAGGTGCACTTTAGAGAGCCTGGACTGACTCACAAGGGCGACATAGCGCACGAGAGCCGTGCTGCCGTGGCTGGCGGTGTAACCTCCTACATGGACATGCCGAATGTAAAGCCCCCGACGGTCACCCTTGAGGCGCTTCTCGACAAGCGCCAGCGTGCTCAGGAGACAAGCTGGGCAAACTACGCCTTCTACTTCGGCGGGACCAATGACAATGCGCCCGAAGCGTGTGCCATTGACCCAGCCCTGATCCCTGGGTACAAGCTCTTCCTAGGAGCCTCCACGGGAAATATGCTGGTGGACAGCGAAGAGGCTCTTGACTACTTCTTCGCTCATGCCCCCAAGCTCATCGCTACGCACTGCGAGAGCGAGGAGATCATCACACGCAATAAAGAGCTTTACCGCCAGCGATACGACGGACATCCTCCCATCGAGGCGCACCCGCTGATACGCTCTCGTGAGGCGTGCTACGCATCTTCGCACAGCGCCATAGAGCGTGCCAAGCGTCTCGGGGCTAGACTACACGTGCTACACCTATCGACAGCGGAGGAGATGGGACTCTTCTCGGCAGCTCCGCTTTCGCCAGAGAAGCGCATCACCGCTGAGGTGTGCGTCCACCACTTATGGTTTACCGATGAGGACTACAGCCGCCTAGGCAACCGCATCAAGTGGAATCCTGCGGTCAAGACGGCTCGTGACCGTGAGGCGCTACGCCAAGCACTCGTCGAGGGTCGCATTGATGTAGTCGCTACCGATCATGCACCTCACACATTAGCCGACAAGGAGGGCGACGCCCTCACGGCAGCCTCTGGAGGTCCACTCGTACAGCACAGCCTTCTGATGATGCTGGAGCTGGCTCACGAGGGGCTTTGGTCGCCAGAACTGGTGGTTGAGAAGATGGCGCACGCTCCCGCCCAGCTCTTTGGGGTCCGTGAGCGAGGCTACATCCGCACAGGCTACTACGCCGACCTAGTCCTCGTCGATCCTCATCAGGAGACCACGGTGACTAAGGAGAGTCTCTACAGCAAGTGTGGCTGGTCGCCACTGGAGGGCTACACCTTCTCGCATCGCATCGTAGCTACTTGGGTCAATGGACAGGTCGCTTACCGTGACGGTCAACTGACTAGTCGCCCACCTGTCCATGCGCTCACCTTCGCCTGATCTAGCTCTCCCTAGAGAGCAAATCAACATTTGGGTGTCAAACCCTTTCGCTACGTGAGCGATTATTATTATATTTGCAGTCGGGTGTTGATCTCCAAAGAGATTGACCCCATAGGGTGGGCTCAGGTCCGCTCCCTTTGAATAGACACATAAATCAAAAAACAATATAGCGTATGAATCTGTCACACATTGAGCATCTTGGGATAGCAGTCAAGAGCATAGAGGAGGCGCTCCCCTTCTTTGAGGGAGTCCTCGGACTAACCTGCTACAACATTGAGGAGGTCGCCGACCAGAAGGTGCGTACCGCATTCCTCAAGATAGGCGAGGTCAAGCTGGAGCTCCTAGAGCCTACGAGCGATGAGAGCCCCATTGCAAAGTTTATCGAGAAGCGTGGCGAGGGTATCCACCACCTGGCACTATCATCTGACGATGTGGCACCAGCCCTCGAGGAGCTCAAGGGCAAGGGCATACGCCTCATTGATGAGAAGCCTCGCAAGGGTGCTGAGGGTCTCAACATTGCCTTCGTTCACCCCAAGAGTGCACACGGCATACTCCTAGAGATCTGCGACTGCAAGGATGTCGCTAAGTAATATCGTCCAATCAAACAAACGCTACATAGAATAATGAGTGTACAACAAGAGAAGATAAAGCAACTCCTTGCCAAGCGTGAGGAGGCTCGTCTCGGAGGAGGCGAGGAGCGCATTGAGAAGCAACACGCTAAGGGCAAGTACACAGCTCGTGAGCGTATCGCTATGCTCCTCGATGAGGGTTCCTTTGAGGAGATAGACATGTTCGTCCAGCACCGCTGCACAAACTTTGGCATGGAGAAGAAGAAGTTCCTCGGGGACGGTGTCGTCGTAGGTAGTGGTACCATCGACGGACGTCTCGTCTACGTCTTCGCTCAGGACTTTACTGTCATCGGTGGCGCACTCGGTGAGATGCTCGCTGCTAAGATCTGCAAGGTCATGGACCTAGCCATGACTATGGGCGCTCCCTGTATCGGTCTCAACGACTCAGGTGGTGCTCGTATCCAAGAGGCGGTCAACGCGCTCTGTGGTTACGGCGAGATCTTCGAGCGCAACATCCTTGCTTCGGGCGTCATACCTCAGATCTCTGGTATCTTCGGTCCTTGCGCTGGTGGCGCTGTCTACTCGCCTGCACTGACCGACTTCAACATTATGGTGCGCAACTCCAGCTACATGTTCCTCACTGGTCCTAAGGTGGTCAAGACGGTCACTGGCGAGGACGTCACACAGGAGGAGCTAGGCGGTGCAGACGTACACGCATCTAAGA
>CAMPUN010000165.1 GCA_946997275.1 uncultured Porphyromonas sp. | reverse complement strand
GGTCGACGATCTCTAGGTGCAGGTCGTAGCGACGAGCCAGGAGCGTCACCAGCTCAATGTCCTCCTCGGCAGGACAGTCGAGGAAACTGCCATCCTCGTCCTGCATGCCGATGCGTATGTAGTAAAGGTCTGGGCGAAAGCCCGCCTCGACGAGCAGGTGCATCGCCACACTGCTATCCACGCCGCCCGAGGCTAGCAGTGCGATGCGACTATCCCGTGGTAGTGCTGTGTAGAGAGTGGTCTCCATACACCTTGTGTATCAAGCCCTCAGAGCGGACTACATGCGCTCGGGCAACTCAATGCCGAGGAGCCCCATGGCACTATGTATCGTCTCGGCAACGGTCTGGCTGAGCTGCAGACGCATACTACGCAGCGCCTCGTCCTCCTCACGCAGTACGGAGCACTCGTGGTAGAACTGGTTATACCCCTTGACCAAGTCATAGGTATAGTTGGCAATGCGGGCTGGCGAATAGCTCGCGGCAGCCTCCTGCACGACAGTCGGATAGTCGAGCAGTTGCTGGACGAGTGCCGTCTCATAGGACGATAGAGCTAGCTCACCGCCCTCGGGGAACTGATGCTTGTAGCCCATCTCGTCAGCCTTCTGCAGGAGCGAGCAAATACGTGCGTAGGTGTACTGGATGAAGGGGCCCGTGTTACCGTTGAAGTCGATAGACTCCTCGGGGTTGAACATCATATTCTTCCTCGGATCCACCTTGAGGATAAAGTACTTGAGCGCGCCCAGCCCGACCATCTCGGCGGTGCGTAGCTCCTCGGCGGTCGGATCAGCGGCTAGCGCTACGCCCTTAGCTTGCTGGGCGGTTCGTGCCACCTCTAGAGCGGTGTCGCGCATTGCGTCCATCAGATCGTCCGCATCGACGACTGTTCCCTCGCGACTCTTCATCTTGCCGTGAGGTAGCTCCACCATGCCGTAGCTAAAGTGTGTCAAGCTCTTGCCCCACTTATAGCCTAGGCGGTCTAAGAGTAGCGATAACACCTGAAAGTGGTACTCCTGCTCGTTGCCCACGACGTAGATCATCTGGTCTATCGGGAAGTCCTGATAGCGGAGCTTGGCCGTGCCAATGTCTTGGGTGATGTAGACCGAGGTGCCGTCACTGCGGAGGAGGATCTTCTTGTCTAGTCCCTCCGCCTCAAAGTTGGCCCATACGGAGCCATCCTCATGCTGCTCGAAGAGCCCTTCCTTCAGACCGCGTAAGACCTCTTCGCGGCCTACGAGGTAAGTGTCGCTCTCGTAGTAGATCTTGTCAAAGGAGACGCCCATACGCTTGTAAGTCTCGTCAAAGCCTTTGTAGACCCACTCATTCATCTGTCGCCATAGCGCACGCACCTCTGGGTCGCCCTGCTCCCACTGACGGAGCATCTGGCGTGCGTCAGCCATCAGCTGAGACTTAGCCTCGACCTCCTCGTCGCTCCAGTCGGGATGCTCAGCACGTATCTGCGCCAGCTCGGCACGATACTCCTTGTCAAAGCGCACGTAGTAGTCGCCGATGAGGTGGTCGCCCTTCTTGCCCGAAGACTCAGGCGTCTCGCCATTGCCCCAGCGTAGCCATGCCAGCATCGACTTGCAGATGTGCACGCCACGGTCGTTGACGATATTCGTCTTGACCACACGATGCCCGCTCGCCTCTAGTATCTGAGCGAGACTGTAGCCGAGTAGGTTGTTGCGAACGTGTCCCAGGTGCAGGGGCTTATTGGTATTTGGAGAGGAGTACTCGATCATCACGAGGGGCGACTGCTCTGTCGGCGTGATGTGTCCGTAGTGCGGTGTCTCGGCAATCTCTCGCAGTGCTGCGAGCCACGCTGAGTCGGTCAGCATGAGGTTGAGAAAGCCCTTGACCACGCCATAGGAAGCTATGAGATCTGTCTGCTCCTGTAGCTTGGCACCGATCGTCTCGGCGGTCTCTTGGGGAGACTTGCGCGAAGCCTTGAGGTAGGGGAAGACGACGAGCGTCACATGCCCCTCAAACTCAGGTCGTGTGGCGGTCAGCGTGATCTCGTCAGCGGTCGTGGTGAGATCGTAGAGTGTATGTAGTGTCGAGGCGATCGCCTCGCTAAGCTGTCTGTAAAGGCTCATAGTATATGGTATAACGTATTAGAGGACTTTCATGCGCCAGGTGACGCCCACATTGACCTGCGTGCGCTGATCATGCAGCACAGCTTGCGGGTTTGTGTTTGTACCAAAGGCGTAGTTAGCATGTGCATGCAGGCGCACCTCGGGGATCGGTGAGTACTCGACCCCGCCACCGAGACAGGTGATCTGCGTGCCATCGGTGACGCCGTAGTCTGCATGAAAGCCACTCGTATTATGATCGTAGCTTCCCTTGAGGTAAAGCTTCGTTTGCTCGGTCGGGTGGTAGGCTAGCTGCCCATAGATAGAGTAGTCGGAGAAGAGCTTCTTGCCATCTCCATCGAGTGGTGCGCGGTGCATCAGGTCTAGATCCACGAAGGTGCGAGGGGTCAGCTGGAAGCGGTTGCCCAGCGAAATATAGTTCATAAAGCGTCTGGGAGCATACTCCATAAAGTTGACACTCCACATCGGCACAAACCAGTCGTGGTGCGCAGTCCAGACCAAGTTGTAGGCGTACATGTCGGCGGCCTGTCCACTGCTCGCCTCGTAGTCCTTGCGGTAAGGGCTCTGGATCACCTGCATATGGAGATTGTCCTGCCCATTAGGTAAGGTGTAGCTCACCGTAGCGCCCCACTGATAGGCTGGCATATGGTAGCAAAACTCTCCCAGCTGGAAGACATCTATCGGCGCTGGCTCAAACTCCCACCCACCGACGAAGACGATCCACTTGCCGAGTCGTACACTCAGCTGCTCGATCGGGTTGTACTGCAGGTAGAGGAAGTCGATCGACTCAAAGAAGGTGCGATCTAGATTGATCGAGCTCAGTCTCTGTCGGTAGAGGTAGCTAAACTTTGGCGAGAGGGTACCACTGAGTATGACGTTAGCGATATTTCCCTTAAAGCCTGAGCCCGCTTCGTCGGCTTGGTCTCCGAGATAGATGCGCTGGTAGTCACCGCGCGCCTCGAACGAGAGAGCTATCTTCTTGTCATGCGGTGCCTCTAGCTCAGCATCGGGGACAGGCTCCTGAGCCATGAGTGAGCCGAGAGCAAGTGTCAGTAGGAGTATGAGAGCCGTGAGCGACTTCGTAAGATGTGACATAGTCTAGAGAGTCAATAAGGTGATACTAAAAGGTGCTTTCGTCAGGCGTCCCCGTCTCGACCGTGAGCTCCTCACGCTGGCTCTTCTTGCGCCATAGCCCGTACACCTCGCTGACAGGGTCGGAGGTAATAAAGGGCTCCATACGCTCAGCACGCAGATGGTCTAGTAACTTGCCAAACTCATCCCTCGTCAAGATACACTCCAGCTGCTTATGATCCTCGCCTGAGTAGCCACCCGTCACGGGGTGGATCGTCACCCCACGATTGAGCGTGTGGATGACATAGTCGCGTATATGCTCCCAATCCTTGGAGATGACGTAGACACGTGTCCGCGAGCTCATGCGGGTCATAAAGTAGTCGAGGATCAAGCCGTTGAGCCAGGTACCCACGAGTCCCATGATCACAAGCCCCGTAGGACTGGTCAGGAAGGCGGAGCAACAGATCAAGCCCCCAGCGATCGTAACCGACACGCCTAGTGGCACATGGAGGTACTTGTTGAAGATCTTGGCCAAGATATCTAGTCCGCCCGTTGAGGCGTTGATACTAAAGAGGATCGCCTGCGCCGCACTCATCACCAAGATGAAGCAGACCAAGTCAAACCCTGGATTAGCCACCATGACGCCATGCACCTCCTGAGCAAACATAGACCCACTGACAGGATCGATCCAGCCCATCAAGTCGACAAACGGCCCTAAGATCAGTGCCGTGTAGCAAGTCTTAGCGCCAAACTCGTTGCCTATCAGGATGAAAGAGAGGAGTAGCAGGATCGCATTGATGAGAAACATATAGGAGCCCAGCGACATCACTGGGAGCAACCGCTCCAGCACGATACCTAGTCCCGTCACCGATCCGACGATCAGACCACTAGGGGCGAGGAAGTAGTGTACCGCCATGGCGCCGATAAACATGGCAACGGTCATCAAGACCAATTCGTACCAAAACTTACGACTAGTGAGTAGGTCAG
>CAMPUN010000164.1 GCA_946997275.1 uncultured Porphyromonas sp. | reverse complement strand
TACAGTGGCTACGCCTTCGGACTAGGCGTGGAGCGCATTGCCAATCTTAAGTACAATGTGAAGGATCTACGGTACTTCTCGGAAAACAACCTAGACTTCCTCTCGCAGTTTACCGCACACACCACACCACTCTAAAGCTTCTCCGAAAGTGACTCTAGACGAACGCTACGGCTTGGCTTTGGAAGGGCTGACCAAGCTCTATCCCAACGCCGATACGTAGCTTATCTATCACGACCCCTTCAGTCTACTCGTGGCGGTCGTCCTCTCGGCTCAGTGCACCGACAAGCGGGTTAACATGGTGACTCCGCAACTGATGGCGCACTTCCCGACGCCCGAAGCGATGGCGCGCGCCTCGGTCGATGATCTGCTAGCTTTCATGGGGAGTGTGAGCTATCCAAACAATAAGGCGAAGCACCTCATCGGGCTCTCCGAGCGGATTGCTCAGGAGCATCACGGCGTCGTCCCCTCCACGCGTGAAGAGCTAGAGGCGCTCCCAGGGGTAGGGCGCAAGAGTGCCAGCGTGATGCTGGCCGTCTGCTTTGATACGCCAGCGATGCCTGTCGATACGCATGTCTTTCGTGTTGCCAAGCGCATTGGTCTCGCCTCCTCACGAGCCACTACGCCCTTAGCTGTCGAGAAAGCGCTCAAGCGACGCATACCTCGTGAGCAACTCATACGGGCGCATCATCAGCTTATCCTATTAGGCCGTTACATCTGCAAAGCGCGCAAACCGCTCTGCGCAGAGTGCACCCTCACCGCCTGCTGTCGCCACTACGCTACAGCTTCGAAAGATTAGCTAGTGCCCGGAGGTTTCGGTGATGCGAGCACTCTCTCCGTCACTTGACGCGGAGATTGAGCATTTCCGTTAGGTAGGCGACCTCTTTGTAGTGCTCCTTGTAGTAAGCCGCACGCTCCTGAGCTGTCGAGGCGTGCTGCGTCTGCTCCACAGCTGCGACCTCTGTGGTCAGGGTCAGGTGATCGTTGTGTAGCTTCTCCTTGAGATAGCGTAGCAAAGCGCGCTGGATCCGCTCGAACGACTCTAATTGTATGTTGCTTACGAGTGAGAGCTTCAGCTCATGAGGCGGTTGTAGCTCTGGGGTGACCGTGTGGAGTAGCTGGGAGAGATAAGCCTCTTCCGCGAGCTCCTCGTCAGCGTAGGTGAGCCACCACTTGAGTAGCGCCTCAGGCGTGACAGGCTCGTCACGTTGCTCTGTGGCCGTGGTAGGGCTATCGCCCTCAGCCTTACTGGCAGAGGCTTGTGCGGAGAGGGACTCCTCCGCCTGACGCTTGAGCGCCGATATACGTAGTGAGGAGGCCTTGGGCGTGTACTGCTTAGGTTGGCTAGTGGCTACCTGAGGACTCTTTTTTTTTTCGTCCTGAGTAGGCGTAGCTGTCGAAGGCTTAGGCGTAGTCACAGGGGGCTTAGGCGTAGCCGCAGGAGGCGCTTGATAAGTAGCTTGCGGAGCTTGGACGCTACTCTCTTGTGGTGCTGGAGCTGCTGGCGCTTCTGTCTGGGGAGCGACCGTAGCATTCTTAAAGGCGCCACACATCTCAGAGATCCCCATGAAGGTTAGCTCCACCAGTAGGCGCTTAGCTTGTGACGAACGGTAGTTACGCTCGCAAGAAACCAACTTAGAGATAGACTTATAGAGAAAGAGCGGATGGATCTGCTGTGCCAGCGTGGCAAAGCGCTCTGCATGTACGCCCGTATAGGGAAAGAGCTGCATCGTCTCTGGGGTGCGAGCCACCAGCAGATTGCGCATGAAGTCAGCCAAGCCGATGATCAGCTGTCGCATGGCTACTCCCTTGGCGAGGAGCTCGTCGAGGAGTAGGAGCGTGCGCTTGTAGTCACCACTGTATAGGTAGGTGGTGAAGTAAAAGTAGTACTCGTCGTCTAGTATGTTGAGCGTCTGTAGCGTCTGCTCGTAAGAGATGATCCCGTCCTGCGCTGTGCTGGCTAGCCGGTCAAAGAGCGAGAGCGCATCGCGCATACCTCCATCGGCAATGCGTGCGATCGTGTCAAAAGAGCGAGGATCGTACTGCAACCCCTCCGCATCGGCCACACGGCGTAGCTGCTCCGCGATCTGCTCCGGCGGTATCGGCTTGAAGTCGTACACCTGACAGCGTGAAAGGATCGTGGGGAGTACCTTGTCCTTTTCGGTTGTGGCTAGGATAAAGACCACATAGCCAGGGGGCTCCTCAAGGGTTTTGAGAAAAGCGTTGAACGCTCCCGACGAGAGCATGTGCACCTCATCGATGATGTAGACCTTGTACTTGCCCTGCTGTGGACGTATGTAGACATCCTCGTTGAGACGGCGTATATCGTCGACCGAGTTGTTGGAGGCGGCGTCCAGCTCGTATATGTTGAACGCCCGCTGATGCAGCGCAGCCTGACAGTTGGGGCATACGCCACACGCCTCTCCTTGCGGGGTTAGTTGCTCACAATTGATCGTACGGGCTAGAATACGCGCTGCCGACGTTTTGCCCACGCCACGAGGCCCGCAGAAGAGGTATGCATGAGCTATCTTGCCTTGCTGGATAGCACTCTTGAGCGTGAGGCAGATCGCCTCCTGCCCGAGCATCTCGTCGAATGTCTGCGGGCGGTACTTACGCGCTGATACTATAAAGTTGTCACTCATCGCTTTCTGGTTTATCCTCGTCCGTATGAGCCTCCTCATAGCGCTCTTGCTCTGATTGGGTCAGAGCTGAGAAGCCATTGTGCTGTACAATCTTGGAGAGACGCTCTAGGGACTTCTTCTCTTGAAGATCCGTAGAGGCAGTCGGCTTAGCCTTTGATCCAGGGACGAAGTCGTGACGATAAAGGTTGATAAAAAGCACAATCAGTGAGAGGATCAGCGGTCCAAAGATGACACCCCAGAAGCCAAAGAGCGATAGTCCGATGAAGACCCCGAAGATGGTGATCAGCGGGTGAATGTTTGCCATCTGCTTCTGTAAGAGTAGTCGTGCTACATTGTCCACGCCTCCGATGACGATGAAGCCGTAGATCGCTAGTAGGATAGCGTTGAGCCAGTCCCCGTTGATCCCCATGAAGACCGCTAGCGGAATCCATACGATCATCGTGCCGAGTACGGGGATGATCGTCGTAAAGGTGGTCAGTACCGCAAAGAGCAGCGCATTATTCACTCCGAAGATGAGGTAGCCTATATAGGCAAAGACACCCTGTACGATCGCTAGGACAGGGATGCCGATAGCGTTACTCTTGACGATGCTAATTGTCTCGTTGGTGACCGTCTTTTTATTATCCTCTGTAAAGGGGAGTAGCTCCTCCACGGCCGCCTCAAACTGATCATACCCTCGTAGCATGAAGTAGAGGAGGAAGAGGATGATAAAGGCGTTTAGGAAGAACGAAGACATCCCCTGTAGCAAGCCTTTGACCAAAGTGGTCGAGAAGCCTGTCAGCTTCTGCAGATTTTCATTGCTCCACAGCTCTATGCCAAAGCGGTCCTCCACCTGCTGGATCATCTCCTGCGCTTGCGTCGTCAGTACGTTGAGCGACTCGGGATCGAACGTGGAGAAGAGGTCAATGAGCATCAAGACGATTCCCATGAGTGGTATGAGAAAGAAGAAGATAGCCTCTACAGTCAGTAGCGAAGCGGCCCAGTTGCGTCCCCAGTGCTTGCGCTCCACAAGCCACTTCATCTGACCTCTCAGGAGGACATAGATGGTTAGGGCTCCCAGCACGCCACTCATATAGGGTAGGGCATGCTTGCCGATGACAAGCATCAAGATGAGGATGAGTGTAATCAGAGAGGTGCGAGGTGTCCAGAAGGAGACCTTATATATAGGCTCTCCATGCTTCGTACGACTGTGCGTAAACTCGTTAGGAGCTGTCTGACTGGCGCCCTTCGTTGCAGACGATTGGGAGCTTGAGTCGTTAGAGACTTTTCTATTTGTCATAGAGCAAGAGTGAGTTTGGGGAAGAACTATCTTGAGAAATAATAGTTAGACGAATCAAGTTTCACCCAAAGGTACGAAAAAAGAAGTTAGAGTTCCTCGTCCTAGACACAAAAAAGAGTGACTCACACGACTGTGTAAGTCACTCTTGCAGTAGGTCTGACGACCTTGGTCGGGATGACTGGATTCGAACCAGCGACCTCACGCCCCCCAGACGCGCACTCTAACCGGACTGAGCTACATCCCGTATTTCGT
>CAMPUN010000163.1 GCA_946997275.1 uncultured Porphyromonas sp. | reverse complement strand
CCCGAGAGCGTCTTTGGCGTCAAGGAGTGGGAGTGCGAAGTCATATCCAACAAGAACGTCGCAACCTTTATCAAGGAGTTTGTCGTCAAGCTTCCCGAGGGCGAGCACATGGAGTTCAAGAGCGGTAGCTACGCTCAGATCAAGATTCCCAAGTACGAGGTCAAGTACAGCGACTATGTCGTCGAGGATCAGTTCCGTGGCGACTGGGACAAGTTCAATATGTGGAGCCTCACGGCAAAGAACACCGAGGAGACCGTCCGCGCTTACTCTATGGCCAACTATCCTGCCGAGGGTAACATCATCACGCTCAACGTCCGTATCGCCACCCCGCCGATGGATCGCGTGACCCACACCTGGCAGAAGGTACCCGCCGGTATTGCTTCCTCTTACATCTTCAGCCTCAAGCCTGGCGACAAGGTGACCATGAGTGGTCCTTACGGAGACTTCCACATCCACGAAGACTCCGACGCCGAGATGCTCTACATCGGAGGTGGTGCTGGTATGGCTCCGCTACGTGCTCAGCTACTACACCTCTTCCTCACCGAGCATACGACCCGCAAGGTCTCCTTCTGGTACGGTGCACGCTCGCGCAGTGAGATCTTCTACGAGGAGGACTTCCGCGCCATCGAGCGTGAGTTCCCGAACTTCTCCTTCCACATCGCTCTCTCGGCACCGCTGCCTGAGGACAATTGGACAGGACTCACCGGCTTCATTCACCAGGCCATCTACGACAACTACCTCAAGGATCACGAAGCTCCTGAGGATATTGAGTACTACATGTGCGGACCTGGTCCTATGTCGGCAGCAGCCATCACGATGCTGGACAACCTCGGAGTGCCGCCTGAGCAGATCAACTACGACAACTTCGGTTAAGGCACCTCAGCGCCAATTCGCAATAGAATAAAGACAAGGCGACAGCGCAGATCCTATTAAATAGGAATGTGTTGTCGCCTTGATTATACGGGGCAATTGCACTCCAAACGATGCTCATAGAGCAAGAATGATTGAAAAGGTCAAAAGAAATACCGCTTTTGTCAAGTCGGATTACCTAATAAATTAGTTTGTTTGAAATGAAACACGTAACTTTGCCCCATAGAAATAATTGAAAATGTAGCCAAACCACTTACTTATGATACGAAAGATAGTGATTACACTCGGCCTCGTCCTCTCTCTAGGACTTGCAGCCTCGGCACAGCGAGTTGCTCTCAAGCACAACTTCGCTTATGATGCCATCCTTACGCCCAACCTCTCGCTAGAGTTTGCGATGGGCAACAAGTTTACCTTCGACACCCAAGTCGGATGGAACGCATTCCTATTCAACCTAGACGCAGGCAAGGACAACTATAGTGAGACCAAATGGGCTCACTGGATGGCTCAACCAGAGCTTCGCTACTGGTTCTGCGACGTCTTCAACGGCTGGTTCCTCGGTCTACATGGACATGTAGGTCAGATGAACGTAGGAGGTATAGACATCCCCTTCATCTTAGAGAACAAAGACTCTATCATGAAAAATCATCGCTACGAGGGCTGGTTCTACGGAGGCGGTCTCAGCGTAGGCTACCAGTGGGTACTCTCGACGCGCTCCTCACTCGAATTCTCTCTTGGCGCAGGCTATGCTCGTGTGCTATACGACAAGTTCCCTTGCCAGCGTTGTGGCGTAAAAGTCGATGAGGGCAAAGCTAACTATGTCGGACCTACGAAGGCAACGATCTCGTACGTCTTCTTCTTTAAGTAATCGTCAGTAGCACATCTAATAATACAGACACAAAGACTATGAATATCAAGATATCCCGCTTACTCATACTCCTCTCGACGCTACTATTTACCGTCGGAGGGTCGCTATGTGCTCAGCAATTCTCCAAAGCAGGGGAGACACAGACGATTGCAATATCTGCAGAGCACTGCACCGTCACACGAGATATGGATCGCAACCAGCTTCGCATAGAGCTGGATGCAGCTCCTTACGTTACCGTGCGTGCACAGCAACTCGTGCGTATTACTCCAAAATATGTATCCGCAGATAGACGTGATTCTATATGCTTCAAGGACATCTACGTAGCTGGCAATGCTCGCTATAAGATCCTCAAGCGCCAGCACAACCTTCACAATGAGGATGCCCTCGTACGTGAGGTCTATTCACGTCCTGAGGGTGCTGTCTATGCACGTGGCGTCAACGACCTACCTCATATGGTCTATGAAAGTTCCTTCGAGAGCTGGATGGCTCGTGGTCATATGGAGCTAGAGATGCAGACCTATAGCTGTGGCAACTGCCCTAAGAGCACCCTCTTGGCACTAGGAGCACCACAGGCTATCACAGTGTTCGGACCTGAGAACTATCAGTACAACTATATAGAGCCTGCTGCTACAGCCTTCAAGGAGTATGCTGAGAGCTTTGACGCTAACATTCAGTTCGTTGTTGCTAAGCACGACCTCCGCAAGGACTTCAAGAATAATGCTTCCGAGCTAGCACGTCTTGATGAGTTTGTCAAGAAAGCAACCAAGATCGAGGGCGCTGAGCTTCACACCGTCTATATCTATGGTTACGCATCTCCAGAGGCTCCCGCAGCTTACAACCTCGCACTCTCAGATCGCCGTACCAAGACGCTTTACAACTACGTCAAGAACACTCACAAGACACTCTTCAACAAGGTTGAAGTGGTTGCTGAGGGCAAGGGCGAGGACTGGGATGGTCTACGCAAGCTCGTAGACGCTAGCAGCATGGCTCAGCGCCAGACCATATTGGACATCATTGACAAGTACAGTACTGACACAGAGCGTGAGGCTGACATCAAGGCACTCGATGGTGGCAAGGTCTATCGCGACCTACTGGACAATTACTATCCTAAGCTCCGTCACACAACCTTTACGATGAGCTATCGGGTACGTCCCTTTGAGGCTTCTGAGTTAGCACACATCTACTCGACCAACTCTAAGTTGCTAAGTCTTAGCGAGCTCTACACACTAGCTAATCAAAAGGTAGCAGCTGGCGCAAGCCCCGTAGCCATCTATCGCACAGCTTATGAGCAAAACGCAAACGATCCTATTGCTAAGCTCAACTATGCTAATGCGCTCCTTCAGTATGACAAGAACGCTACAGAGGCTTACAAGCTACTCTCTACCATGCAGGCAGACTCTCGTGCTAAGCTCCCCACAGCTATCGCACTCGATATGATGGGTCGCAAGGCTGAAGCTGAGGAGCTATACTTCAAGAAGTAATAGTTGAAGAAGAGATACTTTCACTGAGCTGATAGTATCACACAGACAAGGCACCTCCATCAGGACGACTTCGATCATCCTGTCTGGAGGTGCCTTCTTTTTGATAGCTGGTCCGATGTCACAGTCCGACCAGCTGACCTCCTGTCGCACTCACAGGATACTTTCTCTATCTTTACCTCTTCGCTCTTGTCGGAGAAGATCTCATCCTTCACCGAGGAGATAGAAAATCTCCACGGAGGAAAGAGATAAAACTTCGGAAGAATCAAATGAAACTTCGGAAGAATGAAATCAAAGTTCGGAAGAATTTTTTCATTCCTCGCTGGAGATTCAAAAAGCTCTACCGAGGAAACGGATGATTTCCTCAGAGCTATCAAAGCGAAATGTGCAGTCCTTCCGATGGTTCCGGCATCTTCTGGTAGCTCTGAAGGATAGGACCTCGTAGAGGTCCAACGCATCGTAGCCGTCGGTTGGAGGGGCAAAGCTCCGAACGACTGATGGAAAGGCGGACGTGGTAGGAGATCGACCCCTTGCGGGTCGGACTAGACGAAAGGCCCAGTCCCAGTCCGACCTCCCGCATAGGGGAGGTCGCTTGCTTCGTGTGGTTTCCCTTTTTTCCCCCCAGTCGTTCGGGGCTCAGCCCCTCCGACTGGGGGCTATGATTCGTCCGACCGCAAGCGGTCGGCTACTCGTCTCGTTTTAACGGGAACGGACGCCCTCCCGCTAGACACTCCCGTGCGTTCCTACACGGGGCTACCCGTCTCGCTCTAACCTCTAACTTCTAACCTCTAATCTCTAACTTCTCCCCTCTCCCTCGATGTGCTTGTTTTTGTGTACTTTTGTGGTAGTGGAGGCGTGAGGCGTATGGAGCCTTGATCTCTACGATACAAGCTAAAGATAGATATAGAAATTAGGTAGCATCAGATTATGTACAGAACGCATACGTGTGGAGCTCTGCGTGCCTCT
>CAMPUN010000162.1 GCA_946997275.1 uncultured Porphyromonas sp. | reverse complement strand
TCTACGCTGTCGAGACACGTAGCGACAAGGAGCAGAATATCTGCCTCAAGGAGCACGTTAAGATCGCCCACGACCAGGGCTGGGGTGTCTATGATCATCGCACTTGGAGCAACTATGATGGTGCTGCCCTCTGCAAGATTACGACAAAGATTGTCGGCGAGGGTGGATCTATCAAGGTAAATGGTCAGACAGAGCTACCCGAAGTTTACACAGACACTAAGATTGTAATCACTGCTGACAACCAGGAGGGATACGCTCTAAAGACACTTGTTAAGGTCCTCAAGGGAGACACTGTCAACATCTTCAACGAGCGCTACTTCTACGCTTCTGATGCGGATGCTGAGGTTGTCGCAACCTTTACCAACGACATCTGCAAGGTTGTCCTGAAGAAGCTCGGTAAGGGTGTCCTCAAGCTCAAGGGAGACGGTCTCGATACGAGAGGCCTACCTCGTGGTATGGAGCTAGAAGTTGTTGCTGGTGCTGAGGATGAGTACGCAGACTGGCAGCTCGGTGCTCTTACGATGAGGAAGCTCAAGAGTGGCGGTAGACCTATCAACATTATGGGTACCAAGACCTTTACTCTAGAAGAGGATACAGAGATCTTCGCTGAGTACCAGAACACAAATGGCGTAGAGCCAGGAGATACAGCCGTATGGGACGGCGAGAAGTGGCTTGGTGTCATCATGCCAACTGTACCAAGCTCTGAGGAGGCTCAGCTCTTCCCCAACCCCGCTACAGACTTTGTCACCATTGCTGGCGCACAGCCCGCTACGGTTGTCAACATCTACACGCTCTCAGGCTCACTCGTCCGTAGCTACGCTACCAACCGTGAGGGCTATGCAGAGCTCACAGTCGCTGATCTTCCCGAGGGTACATACGTTGTCCTGATAGGCAATGATCCTCGCAAGCTGATTATACGTCGTTGATGACAAGGACGACTCTATAATATAAGGTACAGTGTGGTGGCACAGCAGTTATGCAGCTCCACACTGTATCTTATGTTTGGGTCATGACAAGACTCTATACTTATCTAATTACACAAAGCACAGTTTACACCGCTTTATGAATCATTTTTCAATATCCAAACTACTAGCTGCGGGTATCCTCCTCCTCTCTTGCATAGGAGGACTGGTGGCACAGCAGTCCTTTGGAGGAGTCCCAGCAGGCTTTACAGCCACGACAGCTGAGCTACGCTCGGCAGGGAGTACGCCTGTGGTTCGTGTCCTCCCTGAGTTCAATGTTCAGGACTTCCGCACGACGCAAGCTTGGAACAAAGGGCAGGTACAGTTTAAGCCCCTCAACATCGGTCGTGTCGTAAAGACTTCTATCGACTTCGCTCGTCAGGCTCAGCCGATTGAGCTGGAGTATGGCAAAGTAATTTACCGTCTGCGTGTCTCTTCTCCGGGAGCGCAGGCTATGACACTCCTATATGATGACTTCTTTATCCCCAACGATGGTGGACGTCTCTACATCTACACCCCTGACCGTGCCACACTCCTAGGCGCTTACACCTACGAGACGCACCCCAAGCACGGAGGCTTTGCCAATGAGCCGGTGAACGGTGATGAGGTCATTATGGAGTATGAGCCAGGACGTACTGGAGCAATGCCCACACTTCTGGTATCTGGTGTCGGCTATATCTACAGTGCTAAGGTAGATCCTCAGACCAATAAGCTCCGCATTTACAATCCAGGAGAAGATGAGAGTGGAGACCCAATTCCTCAGATTGGTATCAACTGTCCTGAGGGAGCTGAGTGGCAGACTGAGAAGACGGGTGTCTGCCAGCTAATCATGTATGATGAGGAGGGTATCGGACTCTGCTCGGGCAACTTGCTGAACAACACCAACCTGGACTTCCGTCCCTTCATCCTATCCGCAGCACACTGTATCTCGCTTAGCGATAAGCAGGAGGTAGAGCAGAAGTATCTGGACAAGTGGACCTTCGTCTTCCACTATGAGAAGCCAACCTGTAGTAACGGCTCTCTAGCACTCAACCGTGGTAAGTCTATCGTCGGCTGTCAAGTACGTACGTTCCTCCCCTTCCTAGGTATGAGCGATGGTCTACTCCTCGAGGCAAAGACGGAGGTTCCTGAGAGTTATCGCGTCTATTACAACGGTTGGGACCGCTGGTCCGTACTTCCCAAGACGCCAGTCGTAGGCATACACCACCCGATGGGCGATGCAAAGAAGATCTCCATTGCCGACGGTCCTATTAGTATAGGCACTTGGGATACGGGAGATGGCGAGGCAGGAGAGAAGAATGCTCACTTCGAGTTTCACTACACACAGGGAGCTACCGAGGGTGGTTCATCAGGCTCTTCGCTCTTCAGTGCTGAGCACCTAGTCGTGGGGACCCTCACGGGTGGTCGTACAGAGGGTGATGACTTCTACGGACGTCTCAAGTTCCACTGGGACCACTTTGCCAAGGGTGACTCAATCGACCGCATGGACATCTACCTCGATCCAAAGGAGGGTGGACAGGCTCGTCGTCTAGAGGGTACATGGCGCAATGGACTCAAGCCACTACAGCCCGTATCTGACCTCAAGGTGCAGGTATCCAATACGGATGTCAACCTCTCTTGGGCCGCTATCGACAAGAACACAATCCCCTCAGAGTGGAAGGTCTTCTATCGCATCTATCGCAATGGAGCCTTTGTCACAGAGGTTACAGAAAACAAGTACACCAAGACCCGTCAGGTCGCTCTTGGAGACACGTCTCGTGAGGGCTCTGTCGTTTACGGAGTACAGGTACGTTATGACTACGGCACTCAGGCAACGTCTGAGGATGGAAACGCTGAAGATGCAGAGCGCACCTCTGGCAAGTCTGACCTCATCGAGCAGGGTGCCTACTGGGGCAATGCTGTACGTACCATGACAGCTACTCCTAAGGCTAGTAGCAATGGTGTCTTCGTCACTTGGAGTGAGCCTGCCAACCTGCAGGAGGTCTCTCTCTTTGGCTATCCCGATCCCGAGAAGATGGAGTTCATCTCCTACGAGCATCCCAAGGCAGAGTTCACTAGTTACCGTTACTCTACGCCCACTCGCTACAACCTGACGGTACGTATCGCCAGTGATCGCTTCGTAGGAGAGGATAGTCCGACGCTTTATGCGGTACGACTCATCCCCGACACGCACCTTAACCTCCCCGAGCCTGAGAAAGCGCAGCGCTATACGATCATTGTACGTAATGGTGCTGAGCGTAATGACATGCTGGGTGGTATGGCTGGTGTGACGTATGAGCAGTTCTTCAACGTACCAGAAGACTGGAAGCCCGGTGAGTGGGTCACAGTAGTTCTGGACAAGCCCTTCAAGATAAATCCTATGAATGACCTCTTCATCGGCTGTGGTATCACAAACAAGGACAACCCCGCGGGTGTCGTCTGTGTCAAGGGTACCAACGATGAAATACGTCCTTACCTAGATGGCTTCATTCTAATCAACCAAATGATGGTCCCCATCCCCGAGAGACAGTACAGAGGCTCTACAGCTCCTGACGAGTATCACGCTATGCGCTTCGTATTTGCGCCTTCTGATCGTGTAGAGAAGCTCAAGGATTTCGACTGCTTTGCCAAGGGTAAGGTGCCTGTACCCTTCCCCAAGGTCAAGAGCTACAAGCTCCTCAAGAATGGCAAGGTCATCGCCGAGGGGCTCACATCCAACGATTACCAAGACCCCACGGGTAGTACGACCGACAGCTACACCGTAGAGGTCGTCTATGAGAATGGTGGTGCTTATGCTCCTGTAGGTGTCAGCGAGGTAGAGCGCGCGCTCGAGCCTGTCGCTTATCCTACGCAGCTCGACGCTACGGCTCAGCTCTATCTGGAGAATAGTGCAGAGGTGCTGACGCTCCGCGTGCTGACCGTCGAGGGCGTTAGTGTGATGCAGATTGATCAGCCCGGACGCGTCGTAGATCTCTCTACGCTGTCTGCTGGTCAGTATGTTGTCGTGATGCAGACGGCGACGGGTACTTTCACACAGTACATCACCAAGTAAAGTCACTTCACGAGACCAGAGCCTCATAGCTCATACGGTCTCATCAGGGGGCTACGTGACCAAACAGATTCAGGCGCGCACCCCATAATCTATAGCCAGGAGCGTGGTAGGGAGAAGATCCTTATCACGCTCCTGATGTATAGTCTCTGCTTACCACTCTGTAAATCTCACGAGTAGCCCTTTGTAGGGACGCTCGGGAG
>CAMPUN010000161.1 GCA_946997275.1 uncultured Porphyromonas sp. | reverse complement strand
GTGATGACTGGCTCGGCACCTAGTATGTGTGCGATGCGCTCGGTCCACTCGTTGGCGCCGCCGATGTGTCCCGAAGCGACGGAGATGACGTACCGCCCCGTGGTATCTACGCAGAGAACTGCTGGGTCATGATGCTTGTCTCTGAGCAATGGGGCAATGGTGCGAACGCAGATTCCCATGGCGGAGACGAAGAGTAAGACATCGCTCTCGTCAAAAAGAGTCTTAGCCCCCTCGGCTAGGCTAGGAAGTAGGGAGAATGCTTCGCTTAGCTTCTCCTGGTGTGTCGTATAGAGCTTTACGTCGGGCAGTTCGCTCGCTATTTTGAGTGCGATTGCTTGACCATCGGGAGAGATGGCGAGGATCGCTATGCGTGTTTGTGAGTTCATACTAGTGTGTGCTTTTGGTCGCTTGTAGGACAGCTATCGGGTTGTAGTCGTCGATCTGCATACGGGTCGTGGAGGCTATGGAACCACCGACGGCAGCGATGGCTCGTCTGAAGGCTTCCTCGCTCTCGCTCGATACGGAGTTGAAGACGATCCGCCCACCTATGGCGAGACGACGCCACGCCTCCTCGACAATCTCCTGCAAATGTCCGCCATGCCCGCCAATGAAGACAGCATCGGGCTGAGGCAATGGATCAAGATCGGCTCGAAGGAAGTCACCTCCGCAGAAGGTAATGCCCGGAGTGTGATGACGACGCGCATTGGCGTCGAGAAGCTCGGCGCCCTCGGGACGTATCTCGAAGGCGACCACCTGTAGAGTAGGTTGCTGCAGACGAGCCTCTATGGAGACGGAGCCGGTGCAGGATCCGATGTCCCACAGGACGTGTGCCTGATGTAGGTCTAGCTGCGAGAGCGTCTCGAGACGTATCGCCCGCTTGGTAATCATCCGCTCACGTCCGTTGAGCGGAATGAAGTCCGCATCGGGGATACCAAAGGGACGCAGCAAGGGCTTCGTCTGAATGAGGATTAAGTTGTTGGGATAGGCGAAGGTGCGCTCAGCCATTTCCGCAATAGAGAGACGGTAGAGCTGCTGTCGCTCCCTATTGCCTAGATGCTCCCCGACGATGGCTCGGTAGTTGTCGTAGCCGTAGTCGAGCATGCGCTGGGCGATGCGCTGAGGCGTGTGCTCCTTGCGGTCGGTCAGGATGCCAATCATTCGCTCGCCAGAGATCAGCGCAGCGTCAAAGGCTTGCCACGGTCTCCCCGTGAGCGACACAACGTGCATATCTTGGTACGGTTGCAGAGCCGCATGGGCGAGGAGCTGCAGGGAGTGGAAGTAAGGATGTAGCTCGATCTCCGCCTCGGGGAGAAGCTGCATGATGCGTTGCCCGATACCGTTGAAGATGGGGTCGCACGAGGCGAAGACGACGACCGTGTCGTACGCTTTGTACTGCTCGATCACATCGTCTATCGGCGGAGTTATATCGATCCAGTGATACTCCGTCGGCAAGATCTCACGGACAATCTCGTGGTGCCGTGCCCCTCCTGAGAAGGTGCGCTCACCAGCGAGTCGCTCCAGTAGCTCTGGATTCCACCGTTGCTCACGGTCGTCACTGAGTCCTATGAGGATGATTTTCATAAGTCACGACCAGGCTTGAGCGTCTCGGCATCGCCATAGCTGAGAGTCGCATTGACCAGCGTTGCCGCTAGATTGCTGCCCCCTTTGCGTCCCTCGATGATGAGCTTAGGGATGTCGTGAAAAGGCTTGACCATATGCTTTGACTCGCACACATGGACGAAGCCGACGGGCGCTGCGATGATCCCTGCGGGGTGAGCCTTGCCCTGACGAATGAGATGCGCCAGCTCCATGAGTGCCGTCGGTGCGTTGCCAAAAGCGTAGAGCGCATCGGGGTGCTCCTCGACAGCGAGCCGTATGCCAGCCTGTGTGCGGGTTATGTCTAGTCGCTCCGCCATCTCAGCCACACGAGGGTCGTGTAGGTAGCAGAGGACCTCGATACCGTAGCGCTCCAAGGCTCCTTTGCGGATGCCCGAGGCGACCATCGTCACGTCGGTCACGATGGTTCGTATCTTGCCATCGACATAACCTTGGTAAATGCGAGAGACCGCATTGGGGTCGCTGTAGAGTAACTCCTCCATCTCAAAGTCGGCCGTCGTATGGACCGCGTGGAGCATCGCCCAGAGATGATCGAGCGGATAGCTCTCAGGCTGCTTGAGTAACGAGAGGATCGTGCGAAAGCTCTCGCTCATGATGCGTTGCCCGACCTTCTCTTCGTCACTACCCTTGTCACGATAGTAGCCTCGTGGCGTGACGATTTTACCCTTTGAGAGAAAGCTCTGACTATTGCCGATGATGAGGACGGTAAACATATCCACCTCTTGCGTATCCAGCTCTCGTAGGGTCGTCGTCCAGACCCGTTGGTCGGGACGCCCCGCCTGTTGCACCAGCCCTACGGGTGTGTCGGGTGAACGGTGCTTGAGGAATAGCTCCCGCACACGCTCCAGTTGCCAGTACCGCTTGATGCTCTTGGGATTGTAGATTGCTGTGACGAAGTCCGCCTCTGCCGCTGCGATGGCGCGTCGCTCGATGATTGCCCACGGAGTCATCAGATCACTCAGCGAGATGATGCAAAGGTCATGACCAATGGGAGCTCCGAGGAGGGCAGCCGCTTTCTGAAAAGCGGAGATCCCAGGCAATACCTCTAGCTCCACATCACTACCCCGCTCATCGCACATCTCATAGAGGAGCGGAGCCATCCCGTAGATGCCCGCATCGCCAGAACTAATGACACAGACGGTCTGCCCAGACTCGGCTCGCTCGATAGCTAGCCTAGCTCGCTCACGCTCTTGGCGCATACCTGTGTCGATGCACTCGGCGCCCTCGTGGAGGTACTCTTGGATAAACTGAAAGTAGTAAGCATACCCCACCACCACATCAGCCTCTCTGAGGGCTTGATGCACAGCGGGCGTTATATCTTCTGGACTGCCAGGACCGATGCCGGCGATATAGATCTTCTTCATAGTATCTCTTTGTTATGGTTGAACGGACTTCGCTCACCGCTTATTTACTGCGACGAGACTTCGCCCGACGAATGACTCTGCGAAGGTAACGAAAACCGAGCACTACACCACTCACCGAAACAACCAAACCACCCAGCACCAGCACCAGCATGCAGATGATGCGCAGCGTCGGATGCTCCGCAAAGAAGCCGATCCGGAGGTTGTGACAGAAGGGGTAAAGCCACTTCTTGACCCGTCCGTTGAGACTGTAATAGCGCGTCTCTCCAGTCGTCGGACTGATGTAAAGACGGCTCGACTCCTTGTCCTGTGCCGATATGCGGTAGATCGGCAACTCATACTTATCATTTAGACTAGCATAGTAGTTATCGTAGTGCTCCATCAGTTCGATCTGCATGTCGGAGGTTCCCAGCACAGGCGTGAGCTTAGCTTTGATATCCTGCTCTGTCAGATGCAGTAGCTGTGGAGCTTCACCCAGCGCATCCCAACTCTCCAGCTGCCCATGGCGCTGCACCTCGTAGTAAGGGTGCCCGCCATAGCTCCGCCAAGTGATCTGCTGCACACCGCCTAGGTCAAGTAGCAAGCGGTAGTCATACATGTCCGAGCGACCCAGCTGTGGAGCCTCCTCCTGCTGCGCCTCCTTGCGCTTCGTCTCAGTCTCATGTTGAGGCACGATCCACGACGGCAGATCGTAGAGCGACATCACCCCGCTGAGGGCGAAAAGCGTTAGCGACAGACCAAAGATCACGCCTCCGACGAGGTGCCAATGCAAAGTCTTCTGGCGCTTGTAGGGGCTGCGCAAACGCTTCGTTCGTCTCCACATACGGACGTAAAGGCGTATCCCAAGGTAAAGCCCCGTAAAAGCAGCGATGACAGCCAGCGAAGCGAAGATTGAGATGACCCAAAGCCAGACGGTGCGGTTTTGTCGCAACCACCAGTAGTAAAACATGTGGGGGATCGTACCGCATGACGCTCCAATACGCTCGGAACGAGTGCAGAGCTGCACCGCCTCGCCCGTTTGACTAGAGAGATAAAGGTAAGTTCCCTCAGGATCGTCAAAGCGGTATCGGTAAAGGGGCAGATCCTTCTTGATCCTCGGGTAAGGCGTCCACGTGTCTATGTGTCGTATCGTATCGACCGCCACGATGGGCGCAGAGCTAAAGCGCGACGCATACTGCTCATACCAAGCCTCTGGCACCGAATCCGTAGCTGTCGTAAGGAGCGAGTCCGCATGCCACAGATACCCCCCCTCGCTCGTCTCCACACGCCACAC
>CAMPUN010000160.1 GCA_946997275.1 uncultured Porphyromonas sp. | reverse complement strand
TGGTCATAGGTATCGGCACGCACCCGACGAAAAAGCCATTCTTCACCGCCGAGCAACGAGCTCTACAGATAGAGACCGTCTATGCGCAGGAGCCTCGTGTCCGAGTAGTCAGCTATAGCGGCATGACCATCGAAGCGGCGAAGCAGTGTGGCGCACAGTTTCTCATACGTGGCGTACGCTCCACGAGCGACTTCGAGTACGAGCAGAGTATCTCCCAGATCAATGACCATCTGCAGGGGCCTATGACCGTACTCCTCTTTGGAGCGCAAGGGCTGCTCCATATCTCTAGCTCTATGGTACGGGAGTTGCTGAGCTGGAATCTAGATGTATCCGACTACGTACCCAGTGGCATGCCTTTGACTTTTGACTAATTAGCTATCTCCTATCCTCTTACTATGCGACAATCAGCTGACATCAATCATATCTACGACCTACTCCTCCAGAGCGACGGTATCTGCACCGACACGAGACATCTGCGTCCCGACTCGCTCTTCGTATCGCTACGAGGGACCCACTTCGATGGCAATCGCTTCGCTGCGGATGCGCTCAAGCAGGGTTGCAAGTACGCTCTCGTTGACGACCTTAGCTATATAGATGAGGTCGAGGAAGCCGACCTTCGGGAGAGGCTCATCTACTACAAGGACGGAGGCTTTGAGGCGCTCCACGAGCTGGCGCTCCTACATAGGGCGAAGTCCGAGGCAACCTTCATAGCGATCACGGGGACCAATGGCAAGACGACCACCAAGGAGCTGGTCGCTGCGGTCTTGTCCGCCAAGTATCAGGTGCATGCTACGCAGGGGAACTACAACAACGAGATCGGCGTCCCGCTTACCCTGCTACAAGTTCGCCCCGAGCATCAGTTTGTCATCGTCGAGCTCGGCGCTTCGCACATCGGAGACATAGCTTCGCTCTGCAAGCTGGCTCAGCCGCAGTACGGCATCATTACGAATGTAGGGCGGGCTCATCTCTCAGGCTTTGGCACGCCCGAGGGAGTGGTCAAGGCTAAGAGCGAGCTGTACGCTTATCTGCGAGAGCACGGCGGACAAGCCTTCTGCAATGGCGAGGACAAGACGCTCATCAGCAACCTCAATGGACTGCCCACGGTCTACTACAACGGCAACTCTTCGCCACGCGTCACGGGCTCCGTGCTCCCAACCGATGAGACAGGACTGCTAAAGATAGAGTGGCGTGACCAGGAGACTGGTGAGAGCTATCAGCTAGCGACAAAGTTAGTCGGCGACTACAACCTTAACAACATACTCGCAGCCATCACCGTGGGACTACACTTCGGCTTAGATCCGAAGACGATCAATGAGGCCGTGACCAATTACCAGCCACACAATGAGCGGTCGCAAGTCCTTCCCCCGACAGCGCAAGGCAACCGCGTCATCCTCGACTGCTACAACGCCAATCCCTCTAGCATGGAGGTAGCGCTCAATAGCTACTTCACGATGGACTCGCAGGGGCTCAACCGCCTGCTCATCCTCGGCGACATGAACGAGCTTGGAGACGCTGCCGAGAGCGAGCATATCACCGTCATCAGACAGATACGGAGCTACCTCCTGCGCTACCCTAAGATGGTCACTTACTTCTGCGGACCCAACTTCTTTGCTCTGCAGGCTAGCTACGGGAGCGAGCACTTCATCTTCTTCCCCTCAGCGACCGCTCTCAAGCAATACTTCACCAGACACCAACCGCAGCACAGCTTTATCCTGATCAAAGGCTCTAACTCGCACCATCTCTCGTCCATTGCGGAGCTATGCTAAAGAATCGCCAGCAACAGCAACTAGAGCAGCGACAGACCCTCACCGCCCGACAGATACAGCAGATACAACTGCTGGAGCTACCTGTCACCGAGCTGGAACAGCGCATCAGTGCTGAGATCGAGCGCAACCCCGCCCTCGAAGAGGCTTACACTGCCCGTGACGATTCCAATGAAAGCAACGCAACCAACGAACAAGTCGACTCTTCCCTAAGCCAGTCCGACCAAGATCGGCTCGAAGCGCGCAACGAGTTCGGCAATGACGACGAGATCCCAGCTTATCGGCTGAGGATGATCGCCGAGAGAGAGCAGCAGCGCGAGGAGATACCCTTTGCCGCTCACGGACTCTCCCTCACGGACTACCTCGACAACCAACTCTCCACCCTAGAGCTCACCGAGCGGCAGCAGTTGCTCGTACCTTATATAGTAGGCAACCTCCGTGAGGACGGTTACCTAGACCGCTCGCTCCCGCTCATCGCTCAGGATCTACTCCTCAAAGAGGGCGTCGACGCCTCCGAGCAGGAGCTCGCCGAGCTACTCCAGATCATTCAGAGCTTAGACCCTCCAGGCGTAGGAGCCAGGACGCTACAAGAGTGCTTACTACTGCAGCTGCACCGCATGGAGCAGAGCGAGACCGTGGTCAATGCGGAGAAGATCGTCTCTAGCTACTTCGACGACTTTGCTTACAAACGGTTCGAGCGACTCACTAAGCGAGGCTTTGACCAGCAGCAGCTCGAGGCGGTCTCGGTGCTCATTCACCAGCTCTCCCCAAAGCCCGGCAACGGCTTTGACTCCTCTGCAGAGACCCTCCTCTCGAAGGTCACACCCGACTTCATCATCACCGAGCATGAAGGTGAGCTCACCCTGACCCTCACCGACCAGCGCGAGATACCCGCCCTCACCGTGTCGCCAAGCTACAAGCAGATGATCGCCGACTACCGAGATGCCTCAACCAGCGAGCGAGCCAAGCTCAAGGAGACGATCCAGTACACCCGCGACCGAGTCAAGGACGCCGAGTGGTTCATCTCCGCTCTGCAGCAGCGCTACGACACCCTCCGCACGACCATGACCATCATCATGACGTTGCAGCGAGACTTCTTCCTCTCAGGCGACATCGTAGACCTGCGCCCCATGATCCTCAAGGACGTCGCCGAGCTAGCCCGACTAGACATTAGCACCATCTCACGTGTCAGCAATAGCAAGTACGTGCAGTGCCAGTGGGGCATCTACCCCGTCAAGTTCTTCTTTAGCGAAAGCATGCAGGCAAAGGACGGTAGCGATGTCTCCACCAAAGTGATCAAAGATTGCCTCAAGCAAATCATTGATGGGGAAGATCCACGTCAGCCGCTCACAGACGACCAACTCACGGAGGAGCTCTCACGCCAGGGCTATGACATAGCGCGCCGCACCACCGCCAAGTATCGACAGCAGCTCGGACTCCCCACAGCTCGCCTGCGTCGCAAGCTGACTAAGTAACTCAATCATGCCAGTCAAGCGTAGCTACCGTCTCCTGCTCTGGAGCTTCCTGTGCCTCCTCCCCACCCTGCTCCCCGCACAGATCATCAGTAGCACCACCATCTCGGGCATTCTATACGACCGAGAGACCGGAGAGCCGATCCCCTACGCCACCATCTCCACCGAGACCCGCCAGAGCGTCACCGGCACCGCCAGCAATGACAAGGGCGCCTTCACCATCAAGCTACAGCAAGAGCTCATCGCCACAGACTCCATCGCACTACAGATCAACTGTCTGGGCTACGAAGGTCGCACACTGCTCTTGGACAAATACCAAGATCACGAACTAGGTCGCATCCCCCTCTCCCGAAAAGAAACGGTCATGGAGACGGTCGTCGTCAAGCCCAAGAAAGAGCGTTACCGACGCAGGGGCAATCCCGCCGTAACCATCATGCGCCAGGTGATGCAGCACAAAGAGCGCAACCATCTATCCGCCCTGCCCGACTACTCCTACCAGCTCTACCAAAAGACCCTCCTCGCTCAGGGCGACATCACACGAGGCAAAGGCTACTGGGGCATCCCCAAGTGGCGCATGAAGAGCTTCGTCGACAGCTCTGCACTCGTCAGGACACCCATCCTCCCCTTCTCCCTACGTGAGCGACATCTCGTCTACGCACAGCAAGGTGGACACCCAGAGAACCCGCTACTCCTCGGCACACGACACAGTGGGGTCGAGCAGGTCGTTGACGAGGGACTGCTATCGAGCAATATAGATGCCCTCCTCGCTCCCGTAGACATCTACGACAACGACCTGCCACTCCTCTCCAAAGAGATCATCGGTCCCCTGCACTCCCAGCTCGGCATCACCTTCTACAAATACTATCTACGAGACACCATCCCAGACGCCTCGGGCAATCCCTGCTATCAGATACAGTTCGTACCGATCGAGATGCGTGACGCAGGCTTTTCGGGGACACTACTGGTAGACACCGTGGACTACAGCATCCACCGAGTAGAGATGCGCCTACCCACCACCGCCAATGTCAACTGGGTAGACCGCCTAGAGATTACCAT
>CAMPUN010000159.1 GCA_946997275.1 uncultured Porphyromonas sp. | reverse complement strand
TGACGATAGGCAAAGTTTCTTGTATCCATCTATTTTAGTTGATATAAGGGTTATTGATTTTTTCGTTCTGTATGGTTGTGTGCGGCCCATGCCCAGGGTAGACGATAGTGTCGTCGGGTAGGGGACGCAATTGAGTCTTGATACTGTGCAGGAGTGTCTGGTAGTCGCCTCCTGGTAGGTCACTACGACCAATGTCGCCTCTGAAGAGTACGTCGCCCGTGAAGACGATATGCTCGCTCGGTAGGTAGTAGGCGACGTGTCCTGCAGTGTGTCCTGGTACGAAGAGGTCGTAGATAGCCACCTCGCCCAGTCGTAGCGGTTGGTCGCTCGGTAGGGGATGTATCTGAGACAGGTCGAAGGCTTCCTCTGGTACCTCAAAGCCCCAAGCACGCATCTGCGCTTCGGGAGAGACCGCCTGCGCTAACTCGGTAGCGTGCGCATATGCCTTTGCCTCGGGGAAAGCTTCGAGTGCCCAGGGCAAGCCCCAGATGTGGTCAAAGTGTAGGTGCGTGAAGAGGAGCAGGTCTACGCTTAGTCCCCACTGCTCAATGCGCTGTGCGAGACGCTCCTGCTCGCTCACGGTGGCGCATCCGCAGTCGATGATGGCTGCGTGGCCGTCGTTGGTCGAGAGGAGGTAAGTGTTTTCCTGTATGATGTTACATACGAATGTAGATACTTCGCAGTTCATAGGTCTTTTTCTGTTAGTTGGTTCGTTTGCCCTGCTTAGCGACATAGACGATCCATTTGTCTTGATAGTAGTCGGGGTAGTCCGCCAGTGTCGAGATCGCTGTGAGCTGTGCGTTCACGCCCGCCTGAGCTATCTCCTCGCTGAGGTCGCCGCCCTTGAGACAGTAGATGCCCGAGCGTGGAGCCGTGGAGCCGTGGAGCAGATGCTGTGTGTATTTATAGAGTAGCTCCAGAGGCATCGCCGCACGAGACACAACGTAGTCGCAGCGCAGGTCGCAGCTTTCGACACGGGTGTGGTGCGTAGAGACATTGGTTAAGCCTATCTCGTCAGCGATGGACTGAGCGACGTGGAGCTTCTTGGCAATGCTGTCGATCAGCAGGAACTGGTACTGAGGAAATAGGATAGCTAGCGGGATGCTGGGGAAGCCTCCGCCACAGCCGACATCAGCGACGGTGAAGCTAGTCGGCTCGTCGGGCAGGAGCCACGCGAGCGCCAGTGAGTGCATCACGTGGTGCAGGTAGAGATTGTCAATGTCTCGTCGGGAGATGACGTTGATGCGTGCGTTCCACTCTCTGTAGAGCGGATAGAGAGCGGTCAACTGCTGTGTGGCAGTTGGTGAGAGCGCAGGAAACTGCCTCAGGAGCCTATCCAATTGCTCCGTGGGGGTAGTGCTTGGTGTGATGGGCATCTCTAGGGCGCACGGTTAATTGCAGGAGGGTATATCGTATCCCTCCACAAATGTACAAAAAAAGAGCACACCCCACAGTCTCGCCGGACGGAGCTGATTGCGATCTCTCCCGAGGAAATCGGAACCCGTCAGGGAGGAAACGAAAATTCCCTAGGGAAGGCCGAAATGAAAGTTCGGAAGAACGAAATCAAAGTTCCGAAGAAGTTCGCGAAGCCTCCGTGGGGAATAAAAAAAACTCCACCGAGGAGCTTGGGATTTCCTCGGTGGAGCTTTAGAAGAGTCTTCTACTTATGGCTTGTTAGCCTTGGAGCAGAGTAAGTTATGTCCGACTCTTTTGCAGTCGCTCAGTGAGCGGTTAGTCTACGAAGGTGAGCTGCTTGTCAGCCCCTACGTCTAGCGTGATAGGCTTCGTGCGCTCTACGGTGCCTGCTAGGAGTGCCTTCGAGAGCTCGTTGAGGACGAGCCGCTGTATGACACGCTTGACAGGACGTGCGCCAAACTCGGGATCGTAGCCCCGCTCGGAGAGTAGGTCGATGGCGGCGTCGCTATAGTGGAGCGTCACGCCATTTTCCTGCAGTATACGAGCCACCTTGTCGAGCTGTAGTCGTACGATCTGAGCGATCTGAGCCTTCGTCAGCGGTGTGAAGACGATGGTCTCGTCGATACGGTTGACAAACTCAGGACGGATCGTCTGCTTGAGTAGCGTCTTGACCTCTTCCTCGGTGCGCTCGATGACCTCTTCACGGTTCTGCTCGTCGATGTGCTCGAAGTTGTGACGGATCAGATCGGAGCCGAGGTTGCTGGTCATGATGATGATCGTGTTCTTGAAGTTGACCACATGACCCTTATTGTCGGTCAGCCTACCATCGTCCAATACTTGGAGAAGTAGGTTGAAGACGTCAGGGTGTGCCTTCTCAATCTCATCAAAGAGCACAACCGAGTAAGGCTTACGCCTGATCGCCTCGGTGAGCTGACCACCCTCATCGTAGCCGACATAGCCAGGAGGCGCACCGATCAGACGAGTGGCGCTAAACTTCTCCTGATACTCGCTCATATCGATACGGGTCATCATGTGCTCATCGTCAAAGAGGCACTCAGCCAGGGCTCTAGCCACCTCTGTCTTACCGACACCTGTCGTGCCGAGGAAGATAAAGGAACCGATCGGCCTATTGGGATCCTGCAAGCCAGCACGACTACGACGCACCGCATCTGCAATGGCGGTGATCGCCTCATCCTGACCAACGACACGCTTGTGTAGCTCGTCCTCTAGGTTGAGTAGCTTGTCGCGCTCGCTCATGAGCATACGACTGACAGGTATGCCAGTCCAGCGGGCTACGATGTCAGCGATGTCTTCGGCTGTCACCTCTTCGGTGATCAGAGCGGTACCAGAGGCACGCTGCTCGGCAAGCTTCTGATTGATCTTAGCTATCTGATCGTCTATCTCTTTGAGCCGTCCGTAGCGTAGCTCAGCTACACGACCGTAGTCGCCTAGTCGCTCGGCTTTGTCCGCCTCAATAGTGGCTTGCTCACGCTCGACCTTCAGTTGCTGCGCCTCATTGACTAGGTCTTTCTCACCATGCCACTGAGCAGCCAGCGCATTGCGCTCTTCCTCGAGGTCAGCTATCTGCTTAGAGAGCGCAGCCAGCTTAGGCTCGTCGTGCTCGCGCTTGATCGCTTCACGCTCTATCTCTAGCTGCTTGATACGACGCTCCAGCTCGTCTAGCTCCTCGGGCATCGAGTCGATCTGGATACGTAGTCGTGCGGCAGCCTCGTCCACAAGGTCGATCGCCTTGTCGGGGAGGAAGCGGTCGGTGATGTATCGCTCGCTCAGCTGTACAGCCGCTAGGATAGCGTCATCTTGGATACGCACCTTGTGGTGGTTCTCGTAGCGCTCCTTCAGACCTCTTAGGATAGAGATACTGCTCATCTCGTCTGGCTCGTCAACCATTACCATCTGGAAGCGGCGCTCGAGCGCCTTGTCCTTCTCAAAGTACTTGCGGTACTCATCGAGGGTGGTGGCTCCGATGGCCCGTAGTTCACCACGAGCGAGGGCGGGCTTGAGGATGTTTGCCGCATCCATAGCTCCTTGCGAAGCGCCCGCACCGACGAGCGTATGGATCTCATCGATGAAGAGGATCACCTCGCCATTGGAGGCGGTCACCTCGTTGACAACTGACTTGAGACGCTCCTCAAACTCTCCCTGATACTTAGCACCTGCGATGAGAGCGCCCATATCGAGTGAGTAGATGAGCTTGTCCTTGAGGTTCTCCGGCACATCGCCACGTATGACACGATGCGCCAAGCCCTCGGCGATAGCGGTCTTACCGACACCCGGCTCACCGACGAGGATAGGGTTATTCTTCGTACGGCGAGAGAGAATCTGTAGGACACGACGTATCTCTTCGTCACGACCTATGACTGGGTCTAGCTTGCCCTCACGAGCTCGCTCGCAGAGGTTGATCGCATACTTGCCAAGGGCGTTGTACTGCTGATCGCTCGTGGCGGAGTCTACCTTGCGCCCCTTGCGCAGCTCACGGATTGCGCTCTCAGCGTCGGCGTAGTTCAAGCCTGCATCTAGGAGTAGCTGACGAGCATCACTCGAGACCTTGAGAAGAGCTAGGAGGAGATGCTCTACAGCGATGTATTGGTCACCCATATCATTAGCGATCTGCTCCGACTGGGTGAGCACTTGGTTCGTCTGGTTGGAGAGGTAAGGCTCTCCACCAGAGACGTGAGGCAGACGCTCTAGTTGCTGCGCTACGGCCTGCTCGATCTGGTGCATGTAGGCACCTGCCTTGGTAGCGACATACTCGACGACGTCACGTCCCTCACGTAGCAGCGCATCCAGGAGACAGATCGGCTCTAGAGCCTGATGCCCCTGCTGGCGCGCTTGGGCGATCATCGTTTGGATCACCCGTTGCGATTT
>CAMPUN010000158.1 GCA_946997275.1 uncultured Porphyromonas sp. | reverse complement strand
GTAACCTTTGATACAACGGACGCACAGATCGTGCGTCCCTACAACCGTTACACGTCTTGCTGTACTACAACGGACGCCCTCTCGCTAGACACTCACCGAGCGTCCCTACAACCGTTACACGTCTCTCTTTGACACAACGGACGCACAGATCGTGCGTCCCTACAACCGTTACACGTCCGTGCGTCACTACACGGGCTATACGCCTCGCCCTAACCGCTCCCCCACTCCGACTCTCAGCGATAAAAGAAGGGGCAGAAACCGCTTAGGTCTCTACCCCATACTTATTTGTCGTAGGGCTGTGCCTCTACAAATATGCCGTGCCTTAGAGCCTGCTACTTGACATATATAAAGAACATGATAGGCTTCGGTGAGACGACCCCGTATTCCTGCTCATAAGCTGTCAAAATGTTTGTGTCCCAGTTGACCTTCAAAACAAAATTCTCGGTCTTATCTCCCATCTTTACCGTAGCGGGGTAAGCCTTTTGCATAGCATCGTAGCTGTAAGTCACCGAGAGTGTGAGCTTCATACCTTTGGCAGCTACTGTCAACTCACCCTCTGTCTGAGATGTGAAGCGAAGCTCGCCAGATGCTTCACCGATCTCATCGTCAATGTCTAGCCCTGGGAGACCCGTCACCATCTTCCAGCGGGTACCAACGAGCGCCTCCTTGGGATCTTTTTCTTTTGGCTCTTTCTTGCAGGAACTGAGCATGAGGCTGGCACTGGCTAGCAGCATGGCTAGGCAGATGCGGATCAATTGTTCTTTTCTCATTATGATTGGATTGTTTGTTGGTCTAACGCTCGCTAAGGTACTGCTTTTCCCAAATATAGGGTACTCTTATAGGTGCGGGCGCTCGAGCTGTCGTATCTCCTGGGCAAGTGCACGCAATGCCTTGCGGGCTGCGGGGAGCTCACGCTCAAGCTGTAGGATCATCTCGGTCAGGTCGGCATCGCTACCACTATGCTGGTGGTAGGCGGTGCGGAGGCGAGCCAGTGTCTGCTCCTGCTCGGTGAGCTGCTTCTGCTGACTCAGATACTGATCGTAGAGGGTCGCAGCCTCGGTGGAGTGAAACTGATCGCGGCTAGTGTAGATCACATTTGGTGCCACGACAAAGTCACCCTGAGAAGCGCTGCTGTGGGCAGGCTGTGCGGAGGTATGCTTACCCAGCAAAGCAGCGTAGTCTACGTCTGAGCGCTGCGTGACATGGTAGGGTCGCAGCATAGCGTACTGGCGCAAGAGAGCGGGATCGTTGGACGGTACCTCGGTTACCTCGCCTTCATTGTAAACAAAGCGGTAGACGGTGACCATGCCACGGGGGGCATAGCGGTCGGAGACGAGGTAGCCGAGATGGCGCTCAGCGTTGAAAGAGAGGAGCAGATCGTTGCCCGAGCTATTGTACGGCAGACCTAGCGGGACGGGCTGTAGGTAAGCACCCGAAGCGGTCTGGCGAGTCATATAGAGATCTCGCCCGCCAAGCCCCTGCTTGCTAATAGCTGAGAAGTAGAGCGTGATACCGTCGGGAGCTAGCGTAGGATAAGAGGGGGCCTCGAGACTGTCTGGGATAGCGGTGATGATGCTAGCATCTGACTGAAGAGTCGTCGGTATCGGCTGATTGGCTAGAAGATCGCCATAGACGAGACGTACGGGTGCACCGGGACGCTCTCGGAGCGGTCTGATGTAGCGATCGCTTCGCTCGGTGAGGAAGCCGAGACCTAGGCTGTCACAGGAGAAGACTTTGACGCCCTGTCCATTGAGGTAGCTAGCCAATTGCTCTCGTGCGACGGTGATGGTGTCGGCCACTTCTAACCAAAGGACGTTTCCCATAAGACGTCGCAGCGTATGCAGTCGCTCGGCGTAGAGGTCGGTGGCGTGCTGAGACTTGTGCGCTTTGCTCTGCTTCTCTAGTGAAGCGGACAGTGCATCTAGTCGCAACTCTCGGAGGTAGCACTCCCAGAGAGCGGGCAGGTACTTACCATTTTGATGAGCAAGGAACTCATAAGCTGAGACGGCTAGGTCACTGCGTCCTCGCGCGGTAGCTCGCTCCACGAGCTGCGTGGCGGTGGCTACAGTGGGCTTCGCATGAAAGGCTTGCGCGAGCGAGTCTAGCTTTTGCCCTTGAGCCATAAAGGCTGGCAAAGTGAGGAGGCAAAGCGAGATGACGAGTAGACGCTTCATGGGGGATTAGAGGTTAGAAGTTAGAGATTAGAGGTTAGATATTAGAGGAAGCGTCTCGGAGTGATCGGACAGGGACCGACAGCTCCGAGACGCTGATAAGTAGATTACTGCTGAGCAATGCGCTGCAAGATGCCGGCGTAAGCCTCTGCATAGTGTGGCGCTGAGAGGCCTAAGCGCTGGCTCTCACGGACCACGTAGCCGACGAGACTCTCGACTTCGCTCTGATGATGATTACGTAAGTCGCTATTCATCGAGGTGGTCGTGCCTGGTGGCATACGCTCTATGCGACGGAGCGCTGAGGCGACTGGATCGGCATCGCTGATGCCCCACCCCTTAGCACGGTAGAGCTGGCAGAGCTCTTCGGTGAGTCCGATGACAAAGGCACGATGCGCACCGAGCAAGCCCTCGACGTCGCAGTCGTAGTAGCCTGTTGCAGCAGCTGAGTTGGAGAGCATGAGGAACTTCTTGCGCACCTCTTCCATCGGATCGTCTGGGATGACGAGATCGATGCCGGCAGCTTGAGAGATCTTGAGGAGTCGCTCTTCGCTGGCGGTTCGTTCACTACCGATGGGGCGTGCCAGAGAGCCTATGTAGAGTCGCTCGTTGTCGGAGTGGCTCTCCACGACACCGGGCTCTGTGCGCCGTGCGGTGACATATGCGACGCCCGCCCAGCGCTCGACCTCTGCGGGAAGCATCGTGCGGAGCTGCTCATGGATATCTAGTCCATTGAGCAGAGGCAGGACGGCGCTCTCTTTGGTCAGGAAGGACTGCAGTGGACGAATACTATCGGCTAGGTCATAGCTCTTGGTCACGACGACTAGATAGTCTATCGGCCCCAGCTCCTGCGGATCGCAAGTGACACAACTGGGACGCACGACAGTCTCGGCCAGACGAGGCGAGGAGATGCGCAAGCCCTCACTGCGTACACGATCGTAGTGAGCTCCTGGACGCATTAAGTAGGAGACGCGTAGCTGGTCGGGATGCGCCATGGCGTAGCGTGTCCAGAGCCCGCCGAAGTATCCGCCGACGCCTCCTAAGCCTAGGATAACGATATGAGGAGGTCTCATAATAGACTAGTTCGTACGTGGGAAGGTTTCCAGAGTCTCCTTGAGGATCTCAGCCACGGAGGGGTGCGGGAAGATGATTTCGCTCAGCTCGTGCGCCGTCATCCCTCGCTCGATGGCTAGCCCTGCGGTGACGATCAATTCGCTACAAGGATTGCCCAGCATGTGCACTCCGAGGATCTTGCCCTCGGGGTTGACAAGAACTTTGCAAAAGCCTGAAGCCATCTCGTTTTCCGCAACAAAGCGGCCTGAGTAGCTCATCGGGAGCATCAGCTTTGTATAGACTTTGTCTCCACTCTTTAGAGCATCTTCGGTGAAGCCTACGCCCGCTATCTCGGGATGCGTGTAGACGACCCCAGGGATGGCTCGGTAGCTCATCGGATTGATCTCACGGCCGAGGATATGATCGACCGCCACCTCAGCCTCACGAACAGCTGTATGGGCTAGGAGCGAGTGTCCGTTGACATCACCCGCAGCATAGAGATTGGGGAGCGAGGTGCGGAGGTACTCATCGGTCTTGACGCCTCGACGCTCGAGCTCGAGCCCTTGGCTGAGCAATGCCTCGAAAGAGCTGGTCACTGGACGACGACCCACGGAGAGCATCACTTGCTCGCCCTCCACCTTAAAGGTCTTGCCCTCGTACTCGACCTCTACGCCGTCGGCATAGAGATGCGTCACCTTGTGCTGGAGGTAGAACTTGATGCCACGCTTCGTGTACTCCTCACGAAGGAGCGCTGCCAGCTCGCTGTCCATTCCATTGATAATCTCGGGAAGCATCTCGACCACGGAGACGGTCACGCCCATCTCGTTGTAGTAAGCGGCGAACTCCATGCCGATGACGCCACCGCCGATGATGACAATCGAGGCGGGAAGCTCCTTACTGTCCAGAGCTTCGCGGTGAGTAATATAGTGCCCCTCCTCGACTCCAGGGATAGGCGGGATGACTGTCTCTGAGCCCGTGCAGAGGAGTAGATGCTTAGCCGTATATGTCTCAGCAGCGGCCGTGACAGTATAGGTATCGTCGCTGTTGTGCGCCGTGACGGTCGCGTGCTCTGTGACCACGGTCACGCCA
>CAMPUN010000157.1 GCA_946997275.1 uncultured Porphyromonas sp. | reverse complement strand
TGTGCGAAGCTTGGAGTAGCTCTACTTGCCTTGCTTAGCGACGCGCTCTTGGTCAGCGATGAAGGCTGCGAGACCGCTATCGGTGAGCGGGTGCTTGAGCAGCCCGAGGATAGCCTTGAGCGGGCAGGTGGCTACGTCAGCACCGACGCGCATACAGTCGATGATGTGCTGAGTGTGACGGATACTAGCAGCGAGCACTTGGGTGTTAAAGCCATAGGTCTCGAAGGTCTCTACGATGTCGGCGATGAGCGAGACACCGTCCGAGCTGATGTCGTCAAGACGACCCACAAAGGGAGAGACATAGGTAGCCCCCGCCTTAGCCGCTAGGACAGCCTGACCGAGGTTGAAGATGAGCGTACAGTTCGTCCGTATGCCCTCCTTGGTGAGCTGGCAGATGGTCTTGATACCATCTTCGGTGCAGGGCACCTTGACCACAATGTTCTTGTGGAGAGCAGCTAGCTCGCGAGCCTCGGGGAGCATCTTGTCGTAGGTTGTGCTGAACACCTCGGCGCTCACGTCACCGTCTACGATATTGCAGATCTTGAGGTAGTGCTCACGGCAAGCCGCATCGCCAGCGATGCCTTCCTTAGCCATGAGTGAGGGGTTGGTCGTGACGCCATCGAGGACACCGAGCGCTTCGGCCGTGCGGATGTCTTCAAGATTGGCTGTATCAATAAAAAACTTCATAATATGAGGTATAGGTTGATATATAAAATGCTATTCATGCGAACCCTCAGAGTATTTCTCAGGATTCATAAACCAGTCGGCGTACATGCCGTAGTCGTGTGCCGTGCGCTTGTTGAGCGACTGGCTCTGCTCGGGAGGCACATCCTTGATATACTTAGCGGGTGTGCCAGCGTACATGGTGTAGGGCGGTATAATTGTATTGGCTAGGACGACAGCCCCAGCTGCTACGATAGCGCCCTCACCGACCACCGCATTGTCCATGACGACGGCACCCATGCCGATGAGCGCATAGGCACCCACCTTGGCGCCGTGCAGGATCACGTTGTGACCCAGTGAAGCGTAGTCGCCCACGTCGCATACGGAGCGTCCGTGGAGCGTGTGGAGCGTACAGCCGTCCTGGATGTTGACATGCTTGCCAATGTGGATGCTGTTGACATCGCCACGTACGACGGCGTTGAACCATACGCTACTGCCCTCGCCAATGACCACATCACCGATGATGCGAGCCCCCTCGGCAACGAAGGTGCCCTCCCCGAGCTGAGGCGTAAAGCCCCGCACGGGGATGATGCTTCCTGCTGGATATTCGTAAGCCATACCGATTAGAGAGGTAAGGTCTTATTGCGTAGCCACTGAGCCTCCTCAGGGGTGAGTAGGGGAGAGAGCTCCTGGTAGACATGCTCCTGATAACCGTTGTACCAAGCGATCTCCTTGTCGGTCAGGAGCGACTTCTCTACGAGCGCATTGTCTAGGAAGCAGAGCGTCATAGTCTCAAAGCCGTAGAAGGTGCCGAACTCGGTCTGCTCCTTCTCGACCGTCAGGATCAAGTTCTCGATGCGGATACCGTACTGGTCCGCACGATAGAGACCAGGCTCATTGCTGGTGAAAGTGTGCAGGTGCATCGGCGTTGGGTTATTGTCCGTGCGAATGTTTTGCGGTCCTTCGTGCACATTCATAAAGACGCCGACACCGTGTCCCGTGCCGTGACCATAGGAAAGGCCTCTGTCCCAAAGCGCCTTGCGGGCTAGGATGTCTAGCTGGTTGCCACGGGTACCCTTCGGGAATCGAGCCGTAGCGATCGCTATGTGTCCCTTGAGGACCAGCGTGAAGTCTGTCCGCTGCTGGTCGGTGACAGGGCCGAGAGCGATCGTGCGGGTGATATCTGTCGTACCATCGATGTACTGCCCACCACTGTCCAGTAGGAGCATGCCTTCGGGCTCTAGCTTGTAGGCACTCTCGGGCGTGGCAGAGTAGTGCACGATAGCTCCATGGGCTTGGTAACCGCAGATGACGCCAAAGCTGTCGCTGACGTAAAACTCTTGCTTCGCACGGAACTGCTGGAGCGTCTCGCCTGCCGTGTACTCGTCGACGTGCTCGCCCTTTTTCAGAGCCTGCTCAAGCCAGATGAAGAAGCGAGTCAAGGCGACACCATCACGGTGCATAGCACGGTGGATGCCAGCTATCTCCGTCTCGTTCTTGATCGACTTGAGATGCGATATGACCGAGTCGCCTGTGATGACGGGACGCTCGCCCAGCTCCTCACGGACACGCTGTGAGGTGCGCTTCGGATCGACCATTACTTTGAGGTTGGTCGGTAGCTTGCTCAGGAAGTCGTAGAAAGTGTCGTAGTCCTCTACCTCTACGCCCTCACCATTGAGGATCTGACGTAACTCGGGGACCGTTTTCTCAGGCAATGCAAAGAGATAAGCGTGCTTATTGTCGATAAAGCCAAAGGCGATGCCCACAGGATTGTAAGAGACGTCGTTGCCCCTGATGTTAAAGCTCCAGCAGAGCTCGTCTACCATCGTGATAGCGACCGCCTCGGCGCCATAGCTCTGGTAAGCCTTGCGGATACGCTGCAGACGGTCACGGGTGCGTTCGCCTGAGAATTTGACATCCTGTAGGTAGAACGTATTGGTCGGCACGCCAGGTCTGTCGCTCCACACCTCCTCAATGAGGTCATACTGGGAGACCAGCTTGATGCCGTGGTTCGCTAGCGACTGTGCAAGCGGTGCGTACTCAGCCATGGAGTAGCAAGCTCCGTCCACACCGACGACAGCACCCTCGCTCAGATGCGTAGAGAGATACTGCTGGATCGTAGGTGTGTCGGGATCGTCGCCACGTTGTAGCGTCATCTCGCTCCCTTGTAGCTCGTTCGTTGCCTGCAGATAGTAGCGTGAGTCTGTCCACATGAAGGACTTGTCCAGCGTCACAAGCGCTGTGCCGGCAGAGCCGGTGAATCCACTGATCCAGGTGCGCGACTTCCACCGCTCGGGGGTGTACTCGCTCAGATGAGCGTCGCCACTAGGTATGATGTAAGCATCTATATGATGCGTGCGCATCGCTTGGCGGAGCGCCTCGATACGCTGATTGGTAGGATTGTTTGTTGGCATATATATAATTGTTTGTTCTTTGAATCTATGGGTTTGGGTCTAGGTTTGTGTCTAGTCTGCTAGCGGCTGATGCTCCGGGCGGAGCAGGTCTAGGACCGTCTTGACAGGGGTAAAGGTATCGCTCGGCACCTCAACGAAGATCGTGTTCCAGTCGTGCATAGCTCCATTCCAAAGGCCGGGGTGCTCCAGCGCTTTGAGCGGGCGCCCCTCGACGCTCTTCTCACTGATGAAAGCTGTCTGCGGATTGACATACTTGTGCAGGTCAAAGGGGTTCCCCTCGTAGTCTCGTATGTAACAGCAAAGGTCGACCGGGTTGAAGTGGGTTCCCTCGCGCATCATCTCAAGAGCCTCAGGATTGTTCTTGTCCACCTGGACGCTCTCTAGGATTTGTAGCGAGGTCGTGCCGTCCGCTTCGCGTACTAGGTAGGGACCACCGCCCGGCTCGCCCTCGTTGCGCACCATACCGCAGACACGTATCGGACGGTCCAGCTTAGCCACCAGCTTAGGTATCAGCTCCTCCTCGCTGAGTAGCTCAGCGTGCGGGATCTGTATGCAGAGCGTCTCATCGAGGAAGGTCAAAACCTCCTCCATCAGCGCCTTGTTTACCTTCGAACGCTTGAGCTGCTGCAGATAGCCGAAGATGCGGTCGCGTACCGCCAGGAGGATACCGCCGAGGAGCTTTTTGTAGAGCACTGTATTGCTCTTCAGGTGGTCGGGCGTGACGTTGTCAATGTTTTTGATAAAAACGACTGAAGCGTCCAGCCGACCGAGATTGCCAATGAGCGTACCGTGCCCACCGGGGCGAAGAAGTAGCGTACCGTCAGCACGGCGGAAAGGCGTGCCACGCTCTAGGTCTAGAGCGATCGTGTCGGTGCTGCGCTCCTGGATACTATAGGTCACATGATAGCGACAGCCGAAGAGATCCTCGAAGCTCTGGATGCGTCGATCGACTAGAGAGCGAAAGGCCTCCAGATGCTCAGGCGATACGGTGAAGTGTAGCCGCACATCTCCGTGAATGTCTTGTGTATAGAGCGCACCCTCGACCATATGCTCCTCAATAGGGGTGCGCTTGGTGCCATTAGGGTAGTCGTGGAAGAGGAGCATCCCCTTAGGTAGCGAGCCGTAGCTCATGCCGTGCGTGTCGAGGAGGTTGTCGATGATGGTGCCGTACTGCTCGCTTTCGACCAACTTATTCATGGTGCGCCAATTATTACGGAGACAGGTCTCGCTGAGCTTTTCATAAAAGGCAAAAGACTC
>CAMPUN010000156.1 GCA_946997275.1 uncultured Porphyromonas sp. | reverse complement strand
ACTATAACGTAAACTATGAAAAGACTATTACCTGCTCTGCTAAGCTTATTAGCACTACTCTCTCTCCCGATGTATGGTCAGGAGAGCGTCATCAAGTTGACGACTCACATGAAGCCCACGGACCGCTTCAACATCTCTATCAAGTGCGATGGCACGCCGAAGGTCGTGGGCGCCTCTGGTATGGAGAGTGGAGGATCTACCATGTATGACGGATCTGTCAATTATCAGCTCTCTGTCAAGCAACCTGAGCTGACGATCACTGGTACAAATATCACGATCTGTACCCTAGGTCAGGACAGCATCTACTCTCTCGATATCACGGGATGTCCTACACTCGAAGAGCTCACTTGCCCAGGCAACTATCTTACCGAGATCGATCTGAGCAAGTCTGTCAATATGAAAGCCCTCCTATGCTACAACAACGACATTACGAGCCTCGACCTAAGCGCCTGCCCCAAGCTGGAGCAGCTTGACTTCAACGCAAACCCTGTCGCAGCCCTTGACTTAAAGGCAAATAGAGAGCTCGCCTTTCTCACTTGTGGCTCGACGAAGCTTCAGAAGCTGGACCTCTCTGGCTGCACCAAGCTTGAGGAGCTGATCGCACCAAACACTTCCGTAGAAGAGATCAATCTCACAGGTCTCGCCCAGCTGACGAAGGTCATCTGTAACCAAAACGGCAAGCTACGCAAGCTAACCCTCGCAGGCAATACAGCGTTAAAAACTCTCGAAGCTAGCGACTGTGCCATAGAGCAGATAGACATCTCCGATGCGACGGCACTCACCTACTTGACCCTGGGCAATAATCAGCTCTCTACCTTTACAGCCTCCAATCCTTCCGTAGAGTCCATTGACCTGAGAGGTAATAAGCTACAGGAGATAACCCTCCCTGAGTGCAAGAACCTCCAGGTTGTCACGCTCTACAATAACCTCATCAAGGGTGCCGCTATGACCGCCTTTATGAATTCCCTCCCAGAGGCTAAGAAGTCTGCCTACTTCCGCGCTCCTAAGATCGAGCTGATCGCTACGGACAATCCTCAAGAGCGCAACATCTGCCTCGTCTCTGACGTCAAGATCGCCACGGACAAGGGGTGGGAGGTCTTTGGCAATGAAGAGGCGACATCAACCGTATCTCCCTATGCAGGGGCTGCTCTTTATCCAGTCAAGCTAGAGGTCGGACAGCATGGTAAGGCTCAGCTCACAGGTGCTGACAATCTGACGGCAATCCCTGAGCGTACCGAGCTAAAGCTCACGATGACACCCGATGAGGGCTATGTCGTAGATCGTGTCTACTGCAACCACAAGCTACTAGAGGTCGAGGGCAATGAGCTACCCATCGTAGTGAGAGGAGAGACACTGGTAGAGGTCTTCTTCAAGGACCCAACAAGTATCCAGACGATACAGGAGGGCGCCACGCTAAAGCTCTTCCCGACAGTCGCTGATCAGCTACTCACCGTCACGGGGTTGATGCCACAGGAGCAGATCTCCATCTACAGCATCTCAGGCGTATGCCTTGCGACGATCGAGGCGGACACACAGGGTACAGCTACTGTAGAGCTCTCTGCTTATCCTTCGGGTGACTACCTACTACAGCATCAAGGTGGGGCTGCTCGCTTCGTTGTCAAGCACTAATCAATGAGACGAAAAAAGAATATGAAGCGACTACCTCTCTTCCTTTCGGCACTCCTACTCTGCTCAGCTCTCTCGGGAGCTGCGCAGACGCAGAGCGAGCCGTATGCTGGCGATGCTAAGATCGTCATCACTACCGATGCTGCCGTAGGCGATAAGCTAAAGGTCCTGATCGACTCTCCCGCTGATGCCAAGAACGTATGGATAGATCTCAACAACAACGGAGTCTGCGATCCAGGCGAGCGCTATGAGTACGTTCAGTATCGGTACAAATCATTTACGATCTCATCAAAAGAGCCGATTGCCATCCATGGGGAGATTTCCTATCTAGACATCTTTAACAATAAGTTGACCAAGCTCGACCTAACGGCTGCTAGCAAAGCCTTGACAGAGCTCTACGCTCATCATAATCAGATCACTGAGCTAGACCTTGCAGGGATGAGTAATCTCAAGAGGCTATCGCTGGACTCTAACCAGCTGACCCAGCTAGATGTCAGTAGTAATGAGAAGCTCTTTATGCTCTCTGCGACAGATAATGCGCTAGAGTCTGTGACGCTCTCGAGCGCTCCCTCAGCGCTTATCAACCGTATCTATCTCTACAACAATCGCCTTTCGAGTGAGGCTACCCACAAGCTTATCGAGCGGTTGCCACAGCGTCAAGTCATCGACAAGGCTCGCATCCACCTGCTAGACAGCACCAGTCCGACAGATCAAAACAAGTGCACACCAGAGGACGTAGTGCTGGCAAATCAACGTGCTTGGAATATCTACGATTGGCTCGGTGGCGAAAACGAAGGACGCAACCCCTATGCTGGCAGTCATGTCGCCACGACGCCTGTATACAATGGTGTCGCACATCGCCCACACATCGTCGTAACGGAGGGGCGCATAGAGCTCACCGACCTAGCGCCTGGCACTCAGATAGAGCTATGCTCCATGACTGGCATCTCTGTCGTTACTGCTGAGAGCGATAGCTCCGGCTACGCAGAGATCTCCACAAGGCTACTGCCACAAGGGGTCTATCTACTGCACAGCGCAGGCTGGACCGAGAGACTGCTCCTCTAGCATCTAACTTCTAACCTCTAATCTCTAACCTCTAATTTCGTATCTTTGCGGGTGTATACCTTCGCAGATCACTATGTCGCAGCTGAGCAATAGACCTTTGTCAGATACGTTGGAGCTTACTTCTCTAGGAGATGTGGGCAAGCGTCGTGTCGTCATCGTGGGGCACAAGTCGCCTGACGGGGACTGCATAGGCAGTGCCTTGGGACTGCGTAGCTACCTGCTGGCACGGGGCGCTGACGAGGTCTCTATCCTAGTGGTGGGGCGCATGCCGGACAATCTGCTCTGGCTCCCAGGGGCTGAGACGATACATCAGCTCTCGGCGCAGAGCGACTTAGAGCCGATACGTCAGATATTGGCTCAGGCTAGGCTACTGCTCCTAGTGGACTTCAACCATCTGGGGCGTATCGGCAACCCGCTCGAAGGTTGGGTCGCTGAGATTGTAGGCAAGCCCGAGGTGCGCTCCGTCATGATAGATCATCATCCAGAGCCTGAGATGGAGCTGGTTGATGAGATGTATAGCGACACGTCGGCCTGTGCTACGGGCTTTCTCATAGCGGAGCTACTCGGTGGCGGAGCCTCGAAGGAGCTAGAGCTTTATGGTGGTGCCGATATGGCGACCTGCCTGCTGGCTGCGACCTACACGGATACGGGTCTCCTGCGACATGGGCAGATTACGCCGACGCTCTTTAGGACGATCGCTCACCTCCTAGAGGTCGGTGCGAGACATGAGGAGATCGTGCTACGGATCTTCAAGAGCGACAAGCTGAGCCGACAGCGGCTCCTCGGCTACATCATCAACGAGCGCACGACCTACGACCTAGACTTAGGGGTGGCGGTCTTTACGCTCAGACAGGAGGACTTTGACCGCTTTGGCATAGAGCCGGGAGATACAGAGGGCCTAGTCAATGTGCCCCTTGACGTGGCGGGCATACGAGCTGTCGCCTTCCTTCGGGAGCAACGCGATCCCGACGAGCCTGTTAAGATATCGCTTCGCTCGCAGGGCAACTTGCCGGTCAATGAGGTGGCGAGCAAGATCTTTGGCGGGGGCGGACATCTAAACGCTGCGGGCGCTGAGTATCAGGGCACGCTATCGGATGCGCTAGCACTCGTGTGGGAGGGATTGCGCCAGCTTGTGCGGGATTACCCGGAGGCTAGAGATTAGAGGTTAGAAGTTAGAGATTAGACATTAGAGACTAGACAATAGAAATATGAAAGCAACAAACCATACCTTCACCGCTCTCGTGACGCTTGTCATGATGCTCCTACTAGGGCAGGGCGTCCTGACTAGCTGTCGCGATAAGCAGCACATCAAGTCGCTCTCGGAGATGCTACGCGACGAGAAGAAGATGATCGACAACTTCATTCAGGAGCAAGGGATGAATGTGCAGGAGGGCGTCGAGGAGCAGCGCGAGTTTGACCCAGGCGTGTGGTACAAGTTCCCCAACGGGGTCTACATGCAGGTCATCAACAAAGGGACCGAGCTGGCGACGCCTGAGCGGACTCGTGTCATGCTGCGTATGAAAGGTCGCTTCATCGCACCGGACTACAACCCTGCCTTCGACAATCTGTCTAAGGGCTACCAGCAGTCTACGGAGTTTATCTACATTAACTCACGCGACCGCAACGGCTCTATCCACTACAAGCT
>CAMPUN010000155.1 GCA_946997275.1 uncultured Porphyromonas sp. | reverse complement strand
AATCCACGCTATTCACACAATAAGCTACGCATCTATGTCCGCAATACAGATACTTTGGGTCGATGACGAGATAGATCTCCTGAGACCGCACATCATATTCCTCGAGCAGCACGGCTACCAGGTCACCCCCTGCGTGAGTGGCGCCGATGCCCTTGACCTGCTACAGGAGCAGTCCTACGACTTGGTCTTCCTCGATGAGCAGATGCCAGGATTGTCGGGACTAGAGACGCTCGCTCGCATCGCTCCGCTCTACCCCTACCTCCCCGTCGTTATGGTTACCAAGAGCGAGGAGGAGCACCTGATGAATGAGGCGATTAGCCGTCAGATAGCCGACTACCTCATCAAGCCAGTCAATCCGCACCAACTCCTCCTCTCGCTCAAGAAAGTCCTGCACCGAGAGCAGATCGTCACCGAGGCCACACAGCAAAACTACATACAAGCCTTCCGTGAGCTATCTCTCCGGATCAATAGTGCTGGATCGATTGACGAATGGATGGCTATTTATAAGGAGATCTCCAAGTGGGTCATGCAGGTGGACAACTATCTTCCCGACATGGCCGAGACGCTGCAGTCGCAACGTGACGAGGCGAATAGACTCTTCGCCAAGTACATTATCAAGGAGTACGAAGGGTGGATACAAGATCCGAAGCGCGCTCCGCTGATGAGCCATACGCTGATGCGCGACAAAGTCTTCCCCCTACTGGATCGTGGCGAGCATATCTTCTTCATCCTCATCGACAACTTCCGCTGGGACCAGTGGCTTGCCGTGCAGGAGATGCTGAGCGGACTTTTCACCTTCGACGACGGCATGTACACTGCCATCCTGCCCACAGCCACACAGTATGCGCGGAATGCGATCTTCTCAGGGCTCATGCCCCTTGAGATTGCGAAAACCTTTCCCGACCTATGGGTCGATGAGGAGAGCGAAGAGGGCAAAAACCTCAACGAAGAGCCCATGATCGCAAGCCTCCTCAAGCGTTATCGCAAGCCCTATAGCTTCGCCTACCGCAAGGTCTACGAGACCTCCTTCGGCGAGCGAGTCCTCGGTCAGCTCAACGAGCTACAGGACAACCCGCTCAACGTCATCGTCCTCAACTTTGTCGATATGCTATCGCACGCTCGCACCGAGAGCAAGATGATCCGCGAGCTAGCCAGCAGTGAGGCCGCATACCGCTCCTTGACACAGAGCTGGTTCCGCCACTCGACCACCTATCGGCTCTTCGAGCAGGTCGCTCAGATGGGTGCCAAGATCATCCTGACCACCGACCACGGCTCCGTCCGCGTGCGCAAACCGGTCCAGATCATTGGCAATCGCAACACCTCTACCAATCTGCGCTACAAGCTTGGTCAAAGCCTCTCTTTCAATGCTAAGGAAGCTTATGCTCCTCGCAAACCTAAAGATATAGGTCTTCCCGTCAACCATCTGACAGACGGCTACGTCTTCTGCTACGAGCAGAACTTCTTCGCCTATCCTAATAACTACAACTACTACGTCAACTATTACCGTGACACGCTCCAGCACGGGGGCATCTCTATGGAGGAGATGCTCGTGCCCTGCATCACGCTGACGCCTCGCTAATACCAAACTATATGCGTCTCACACTACAATCTCTCGCCGACCTCCCACGCATAGCCCAGGAGGTGCACACACGGCTTGCCGACTACCCCGTCATCGCCCTTCAGGGAGACCTAGGAGCAGGCAAGACGACGCTCGTTCACGAGCTCTGCCGTCTCGATGGCGCCAGCGAAGAGGAGGTGGTCAATAGTCCCACCTTTGCCATTGTCAACGTCTACACGACTCAGTCCGACGAAACCATCTATCATATAGACTGCTATCGTCTGGAGAGCCTCGCAGATGCCGACCAGATAGGGCTAGCCGAGTATATCCGCTCAGGCGCTCGCTGCTATATCGAGTGGCCCGACGTCATCGCTCCGCTACTCCCCGAGGAGACCGCCGTCATTCACATCGAGGCGCAGCCCGACGGCTCCCGCCTCCTCACCCTCCTCACCGAGTAAGCTCGCACTCATGGCGCTTCGCCTACTAGGGCGAGGAGACTGCGCAAAGGTACTACACGCCACACGGGAGCTCCGCCTCTACTGCTGTCAAAGGTCGCGAGCACGCCTCGATGACAGCCCACCACCCCGAGTGAGCGCATACCTATGGCGCTTCACCTACTAGAGAGAATGGCCAATAGCCCGAAAAGAGCAAAGATCGTCCCGCTCCACCCTCTCCTATTATATATAGAGTAAAAATCTTCTAGGCTAACCAAGGGCCTATCGGAGAAGACGTGTACCCGTTTTGCTCTTTTCGGGTACATATCGGAGCGTGACGTGTACCCGTTTTGCTCTTTTCGGGTACATATCGAGTGTGACATGTACCCATTTTGGCGTTTTTGGGTACATGTGCAGTGAGGCGTGGCAAAATTATCAGTAGCTTTGTAGCATCATATACCTCCGTACGATAGAGACTCCTAGAGACTATGACCAAGCCATACGACATACCGCACCTGCCACTCCCGCACGATCTGGAGACCAAGGCTGTGCTCAGGCAAGCGATCCAAGCTAATAAACGACTTGCCGAGCTCAAAGGCTCTGCCAAGGAGATTCCCAACGAGCAGATCCTCATCAGTACCCTCACCCTACAGGAGGCGCGTGAGAGCTCTGAGATAGAGAATATTGTGACCACACAAGACGACCTGTACAGAGCAGGGCTCAGTCTACCCAAGAGCATTCTCTCAGCTTCTACTAAGGAGGTGCTCAACTACCGAGAGGCTATACAGTTAGGCTTCGAAGAGGTGAGACGGCATAATCTCCTCACGACAAATACGATCGTACAGATACAGCGTCGCCTCGTAGGCAATAGCGCTGGACTACGCACGCAAGCGGGGACGACCCTGAGAGACCAAAGCGGCCAAGTGGTCTACACGCCGCCTCAAGATTCGCAGCTAGTTAGAGACTATATGTCCAATCTAGATAGCTTTATCAACGACCCAGAGGCTCGCTCTATAGATCCACTGATCAAGATGGCTATCATACATCATCAGTTTGAGAGTATCCATCCCTTTTACGATGGCAATGGTCGGACGGGGCGCATCGTCAACATCCTCTACCTTGTCGTCAATGAGCTATTAGATCTACCCATACTCTATCTCAGTCGGTATATTACAAGGCACAAGGCGCAGTACTATCAACTGATACAAGCCATTAGGGACAACGCTCCAGACAATCGCTCCGACTGGGAGGCTTGGATACTCTTCATGTTACAAGGCGTAGAGGAGACAGCTCAGGAGACGTTGCTCTTGGTCAGGGGCATTGCTAAGCTTATGGCCGAGTACAAAAGCGCATTGCGCCCCCTCTTCGGCAAGTTGTACAAGCATGAGTTGCTCAACAGCTTATTTTCCCACCCCTATACCAAGATAGACTTTATGGCAGAGACTATGTCTGTGCAGAGGAAGACAGCCACAAAGTATCTCAATATGATCGTAGATGCGGGGCTCCTAGATAAGGTGCAAAAGGGTCGGGACAATTACTATATCAATACAGGTCTCGTCAAGCTACTCACGCACGATAGCTTTACAACGAGCGACAACGACGAGATCATCCAGTCCATAACGAAGTAGCCGTTTCGGGTACATATCGGAGAAGACATGTACCCGTTTTGCCGTTTTCGGGTACATATCGGAGCGTGACGAGTGGAAATATGCTACGCGCGTGACGTGTAACGGTTGTAGGGACGCACGATCTGTGCGTCCGTCCCCGTTAAAACAACGACGCTGTAACATTTGACGCAACGGACGCTCGACCGAGCGTCCCTACAGGATGACGTCTCGCTGTACTATGACGGACGCCCTCTCCCTAGATACTCATCGTGCGTCCCTACACCAGTTACTCGTCTCGCTGTACTATGACGGACGCTCGACCGAGCGTCCCTACAGCCGTTACTCGTCTCGCTCTCCCCCCTAACCTCTAATCTCTAACCTCTAATTTCTACTCTCTCTAACCTCTACCTTCTGATACCTCAGGGGACTTTAAAAAGCTACTCATACGAATCAAAAAACTTCAACACAACCATGTCGGGACCTTATAGCTAAGTTTCCGCCACTTGACACCAATAAGCAACTAGTTCATAGAGAGTTGCGACTTTTCGATGTCCGATATTGACAAGTCACCACACTGAAATCTGTCCGATATTGACAAGTTTCTGTCCGCATTTGATAAGAGATTTAGCTTCTGCTGTGTCTACTTTTGTAGCAAACAATGAGGGCAACGTTTGCCCCCAACACACATTCACTTCAAAACTACAACAGCAATGAAACAGAAACTACTACATCAATCACTCATCGCGACACTCGTCACGA
>CAMPUN010000154.1 GCA_946997275.1 uncultured Porphyromonas sp. | reverse complement strand
CACTTGATAGACGTCAGCTCCTGAGAGCGGTCTGCACTTCAAAGTAACAAAAAAAAATTGAGATGTGCCAACCTTTTGGTCCCGCAAGGTGATATAATCTTTCATTTTCGCTCTAAGGTCCGTACCGAAGGGTACTATTCGCTCCTTGCGCCCCTTACCCACGACGCGTAGCGACATGGCCGTGAGATCTACCTGCTGAGTCTCTAGACTAGCCACCTCAGCACGACGCAGACCGGTCTGATAGATGGTCTCTATGATTAGTCGGTCACGCACTGCGAGAAAGTTGTCAGGCTCTGCGGGGATTGTCTCTAGCGCCTCCTCGATCTGTGCCTGCGTGAGGAAGGAGGGGAGCGTATGCTCTCGCTTAGGCCCCTTCAGGTAGCGTGTGGGGTTGCTAGCGACGAGTCCGCGTAGCTGGAGATACTTATAGAATGAGCGCACGGCACTCAGATTTTTATTGACCGTCGTGCTGGTCAGCTCGTCGTCCATCTGCTGCATGATCCAGTTGCGCACGAGGTCTCGATCCGCGTCACTGGGGATCCACTCATCGGTAGCCAGCTCCAGGGCGCTCTCCATATAGGACTCGATGGCAGGACGATAGGTGGTGAGCGTGAGCGGAGAGGCGTTGCGCTCTAGTCGCAGGTACTCCATAAAGGCGTCCAGCGTCTGTTCCAGTTCTTCGGTCAGCATGATATACTTAATATATGGAGTGTCAAGCGTTCTGTCCGTGCGTTTTGATAGGGTACAGGGCAAGCTTACAATATTAATAATAGGTGGTACTACAGAAAGGGTTGTGGACGGCCACCGCCATCACGCAGGAATTGGATCTCGACGCCGGGCGCCGTGCCGCTGACACCCCTGATGCGCTCTGTGAAGGGGTCGTAGCTGATCCTTATGTTGCCGATCTCGGTGATGCGGTTGGAGAGGAGGTCGTACCTGATGCTGTGATTTCCGATCTTTCTGACACGCTCCGAGAGTAGCTCGTAATCGATCTTGCAGGATCCGACCTGCTCTAGTCGCTCCGAGAGTAGCTGGTATCTAAACTGGTAGGGGCCAAATTGGCGCACACGGTCGGAGAGCGGTTCGTACTCTACTTGCCACCCATAGGGGATCCGGTAGACACCCTCACGGTAGGAGTAGACGAGCTGTCCTCTCGTGTCGTAGATGAAGAGGTCCTCCAGTTGCCCCTCTCTGAGGATAAAGAATAGTTGTCTGTTGAGTAATATGCCGACACGCTTGCCCGAAGCTCCCGCCCCGATAGTTGCTGAGGGCTCTTGGTAGGGGTTGGGGGCGGGGCGACTATTGAGATACTCCCAGGTGCCATTGGGGTAGAGTATGACCTCGTCTCCATCGCTGGTGATGGCGCGCACCTGTGCCGTCGCACAGCCCACCCCTAGGAGTAGCAGGAGCGACAGCAGGATGGCTCTTATAGTAAAGTGTTGCATAGTCGTAGCGCTCTAGATGTCATACGCAAAGGTAGTAAAATCAGAGATTAGAAGTTAGAGGTTAGAGATTAGAGACTAGTTCATTTTTATAATGCGTCAGCCCTGTTAGCCCCGTAGATTCGACTAGGTCAATGAGATTTGGTAAGCTATTACTCGTAAGGCTTGCGTCTTTGCAATGATTGTGTGCATATCGAATAAGATTGTTATATTTGCCATGGAAACGCTTAGCATTGCTTTGATGCAAGACATGCACATACTCTAAAAACGCTATAGCTTATGAAACGATTACTGCTACTACTATCTGTGACACTCCTCAGTCTGGCGATCCAATCGTCTGCTCAGGAGCTGTACAAGGTGACCTACACGGCTGGTGAGGGGGGAACCTTGAAAGCATGTACGATGGACTACATGACCAACACGGAGACGGACTTTGAGTCGGGGGCTCAGTTTGCGGAAGGAACGACCTTGCGCTTCTATGCCATGCCAAAAGATGGATACGAGCTTTCGCATTGGAAGGTCAATGGATATAAAATGCCATCTAATCCGCAGTCGCCTAACAAACTAGAAATTCCACTGCCTTCTCAAGCTTTGACAGTTGAAGCTTTTTTCAAAGCGAGTGCTACGCCTGAGAGCTACCGTGTGACATTCTCAGCGGGTGAGGGTGGTCAGCTGACTGCCACTTATCAGTTACCAGGCAGTGCCTCACAAGACTTGAATAGTGGAGAGAGCCTACCGAAGGGTACCTATATCAGTCTTTTTGCCAATCCTAGTGATGGGTACAAACTACAGAAATGGGTTATCAACAACACTGACGTCAGTCCTGATGAAAACCATCCTAACGCTTACTTCTTCACGTTGAGTGAGAACCGCGATATAAAAGCCGTATTTGAGAAAATAAGCGAGGCTCCGAAGACGTACACGGTCACTTACGTCGCGGGGGAAGGTGGATCTCTCACGGCAATTTACTACGACAAAGACTTTAAACAGGTCACTCTTGAAAGTGGTGGTACAGTACCAGAAGGCGTGACCGTCTACTTGACAGCGACACCAAACGAAGGGTACGATGTAGGTGAGTGGTTTGACAACGGAAAGCCTGTGGATATGCTTAAAGGGCGTAACCTCTTTGGCGTTAAGGTCCAAGAGAATAAGAATATTCGTGTCACCTTTATTCCCAAACAGTGCCAGGTGACCTACACGGCTGGTGAGGGGGGAACTGTTGAAGCTCTTTACTATGTAGGAATTAAAGAGGTTATCGTCACTAGTGGTGACATGGTTCCTAGGGATGTCCAGCTCTATCTGACTGCTACTCCTGACGAAGGGTATGCGGTGGACGAGTGGTTCGTCAATGACACGCCTATGGATTATTTCAAGGGGAATAATTCCATGGGAGTGAAGATTGATGAGCCCAAGGATATTCGCGTTTCCTTCGTCTCCCAGGGCGGTCCTAAGCGCTTTACTGTCGACTTCTCGGCTAGTGATGGAGGCGCGCTATCAGCGACTTACAAAGATCAGTATATGGTGATAAACACTCTGGAGTCTGGCTCCACTCTTCCTGAGGGGACATTTATCAACTTCCTTGCGATCCCACATAAGGGCTACAAGCTACAGAAGTGGGTGGTCAACGATGAAGATGTGATGCCTGATCCAGAAGAGCCGAATAAGTATGCTTATAATCTGCACAGCCCATTGACTCTAAAGGCTATCTTTGAGTCTACGGGTGAGAAACCTGCGTCATATCCAGTGACCTACACGGCTGGTGAGGGGGGCCGACTGACGGGCTACTACTACGATGATGCTAGCAATAGGGTGACCTTCGAGAGTGGCGACTCAGTGCCTCAGGGCGTTATGGTCAATCTGCTTGCTACACCTAACGATGGCTATGTGGTAGACGAGTGGTATCAAGATGGAGAGCCTGCAGGAGACTTCTTCAAGGGGGTTGATCATTTTACGCAAACGGTTGACAAGCCTCTAGACGTCCGTGTCACTTTTCGCTCCACCTCAACTAAGCCTGACACTTACATAGTAGAGTTGATTACAGTCGGAGACGGAGATGTTAAGCTCTCGGGAGCTGAGTATTATGACGAGGTGCCTAAGGGGACAACTATCACGGTATCGGCGACCCCAGATGAGGGACGACGTCTAGTCTATATCAAGGCTAATCAGACCGATATCACCGAGGCCGCGCGTGTAGTCATTGAGGAGAATACAACCATCGTGGTAGCCTTCGGACTACAATCCTACCCAGTCAAAATAGAGGTTGAAGGGAAGGGCGATATTAAGGTAGCTCCGGACTGGGTAAACCTTGACTCGGTATTCTACAATCAGGAGCTAACCCTCCAGCCTGTGCCTGAGAATGAGCACTGGATCCTCGAGGAGCTTACAGCCAATGGTAGTAGCATACTGGGAGATCTCAAGGTGACCATCAAGGAGCCGACGACTATACATGCGAAGTTTGTCGATCACACTTCCATCGCTACGCCAGAGGAGATGCATCAGACGCTTTATCCGAACCCTGCTCGTGAGCAGGTGACTATCGAGGGGCTTGCTACTGGTACACGGGTGATGCTCTATGATCTACGTGGCGCACTGGTCGCTGAGACGCTGGCTGGTGAGTCGCATGTGGCAACGATAGATCTCACCGGTCTACCCGCAGGGCGATACATCGTACAGGCTGGTGGCACAAGCTATAGCCTGATCGTACAGTGATGCCTGAGCGATAAACCCTAAGACGCCATAAGAGAAGCGAGCCGTCTAGTCTCTGAGTACTAGGCGGCTCGCTTTGTGTGTCTCTTGACCGGAGTGCCACGGCAGCTGTCTCTCAGTGTTTGCTGGCTGGGAGGCTTGGAAGTGGAACTTATTGCATCCCTTCAGGAGACTGTTGCAAAAGTCAACAGTCTCACAATCTTGCTTGCAAGATTGTCTTGACTTTGCAGAAAGGATGAAGCGCAAGGCGC
>CAMPUN010000153.1 GCA_946997275.1 uncultured Porphyromonas sp. | reverse complement strand
CGTAAATGCCATAGAAGAGAGTGATTTTTTCGTTTACCTCATCAACAGACAATGACGTTATGGATATGAAAAAATGACCTCCTGAGGAAATCAAAAAACTCCACAGAGCAAACGAAAATTCTTCACGGAAGGTCGAAATAAAAGTTCGGAAGAATGAAATGAAACTTCGGAAGAAAGATTTCGAAGTTCCGAAGAATTTGTCCGTTCCTCGGTGGAGATTTCCGATTTCCTCCGACGAAAATGGATTTTCATAGGCATGAAAATGGATTTTCACCCGCATGAAAATGGATTTTCACCCGTATGAAAATGGATTTTCATGGGCATGAAACTGGAGTTCCCTACGGATGAAACTCTGGGGGCTTCGTACCCTTTGGTCAATTACCACTAACTTTGCGGTGATTTACCTAGATACTACGATTATGATTGCATACTTGCGCGGCACGATAGATACGCTCACACCGACCAATGCCTATGTGGACTGTAGCGGGGTGGGCTACGATGTCAATATATCGCTCTCTACTTATGATACGCTGCATGGGCTGGAGCGTGAGGCTCCTGTGCGGCTCTGGATCACGGAGGTGATGCGGCAGGGGGAGGTGTGTGACCTGTACGGCTTCTACACGAGGGAGGAGCAGGCGCTCTTTGCGAAGTTGATCACCGTGTCTGGTGTGGGTCCCGCTACGGCTCGGGTGATCCTCTCTAGTCTGGCACCGCTGGAGCTGGCGGAGGTGATCGAGAGTGGCGATGACAAGCGCCTCAAGATGGTCAAGGGCATCGGACTCAAGACGGCACAGCGTATCATCGTAGATCTCAAGGGCAAGCTCCCCGAGACGTTGACGGATCGTGACGATGTGACGGCGGGTATCGGTTCGCGGGCTGCTCGTGAGGTGGCTGAGGAGGCGATCTCGGCACTCAAGATGCTGGGCTTTGCGGAGGCTAATGTGCGCAAGGTGGTGAAGCAGATTATGACTGTCAAGCCTGACACACCTGTCGAGCAGGTGATCAAGCAGGCGCTGGCGCAGCTTTAGCGGTCAGGGGGCTTGGGTACAACAAAACGAGCGCCCGAACGTTACATAACTGACTCTATAATTATAGACAGACACTAGATGGTCCCTAGGCGCAGGATACTATGTGCATGGCTAGCGTTGCTCTGCACATTGGTGGGTATGGTGAGATTGCTCGCTATGCCAGCCCTCTCGGTATCTGCTACAGCGCGTGTTGCACAGCCGGATAGTCTGCGCTACCCTGTGCAGCCGACAGCGCCTGAGTCGTATGAGTGGCTCGAGCAGGAGTCGGCTCTGGATCTGCGCACACCGAGCGTGGTGACGCACGAGTTCGTCTACAATCCCGCCACGGGGCTTTATCTGCTGGTCACCAAGGTGGGCGGCCAGCAGGTGGGCACGCCAATCCCCTACACGCTGGAGCAGTACATTGCCTATGTGGAGCGCAATGGCGTGCAGAGCTACTTCCTAGAGCGTGCAGCGCAGGATGAGAAGGAGCAGCAAGGCAAGGGGTTCAACCCGTTTGACTTTGGCTTCGAGCTAGGCCCTGCGGAGAAGATCTTTGGCCCGGGTGGCGTGCGGGTGCGGACACAAGGCTCTGCGGAGGTGTCGATGGGTGTCAAGAGCAATGCCACGGACAACCCCTCCATACCGATTCGCTCACGGAGACATACCTTCTTTGACTTCGATCAGAAGATCCAGGCTAATGTACAGGCGTCGGTGGGTACGAAGCTCAACTTTAACCTAAACTACAATACGCAGGCTACCTTTGACTTTGACAGTAAGAAGCTCAAGTTAGCCTACGAGGGCGAGGAGGATGACATCATCAAGGTGCTAGAGGCGGGCAATGTGTCGCTACAGTCGAAGAACTCGCTGATACAGGGCGGTGCTTCGCTCTTCGGTATCCACAGCAAACTGCAGTTTGGCAAGCTCGACGTGGACTTCGTCGTGAGCCAGCAGGAGGCAGAGACGAAGCGCGTCTCGACAGATCGTGGGGCGCAGACGACACCCTTTGAGTTTTCGGCCAATCAATATGACGAGAATAGGCACTTTTACCTAGGGCACTACTTCCGAGACCACTACAACAAGGCGATGTCTACGCTGCCCTTTATCTCTTCGGGCGTTAAGATCAACCGCATCGAGGTGTGGGTGACCAATAAGCGGGGCAACTTCGACGAGGCGCGCAACATTGTCGCCTTTACCGACTTGGGTGAGGCGGAGCGTGTGGCGGCTCGTGGCGTCACGACGAATGGATCGACGCAGGGACTGCCTGCCAATCAGGCGAACTCTCTCTACAGTTGGCTACTCGGACAGCCGGCTCTGCGCCAGGTGGATCAGGTGAGCCAGGTGCTAGAGGGGCAGCTACGTGGCGGTGACGACTATGCGAAGATAGAGAGCGCTCGCCGTCTGAATGCCAATGAGTACCGCATCAATGATCAGCTCGGTACGCTCTCGCTGCAGGTGCGTCTCCAGCCGGATGAGGTGGTGGGTGTAGCCTTTGAGTACACTTATCAGGGGAAGGTCTATCAGGTGGGTGAGTTTAGCTCGGACCGCTCGGATCGTACGGCGGACAACCTTTTTGTCAAGCTACTCAAGGGCGCATCGATGACCCCGACGGCTCCTTACTGGCAGTTTATGATGCGCAACGTCTACAGCCTCGGGAGCAGCGTCTACAATCTCAAGGCGGATCACTTCAAGCTCGATGTCTTCTACCGCAACGATAGCACCGGCACTGCTGTACCTTATATTAATGAGGGCAAGGTGGCGGGGCAGCTCCTTACAAGGGTCTTGGGGATGGACCGTCTAGATTCGCGCAATGAGCCGCACCCTGATGGAGTATTTGACTTTGTCCCCGGCTATACGGTCGATGCAGAGCGAGGGCTCGTTATCTTTACCTCTACGGAGCCGTTTGGTAGTTACTTGGCGGAGCAGATAGGCGACCCAGCCATTGCCGAGCGCTACGTCTATCGAGAGATCTACGACACGACGATGGTCGCAGCGCAGCAGGTGGCCGAGCGCGATAAGTTTATCTTGCGAGGCGAGTACCAAGCGGCAAATAGCGGGCAGATCTCGCTCGGGGCGATGAATGTGACCCCAGGGTCGGTGCGTGTGACGGCTGGCGGAGCGACGCTCGTGGAGAATGTGGACTACACGGTCAACTACGCCATGGGTACCGTCACGATCCTCAACGAGGCAATCCTCAACAGTGGCACGCGTGTCGATGTCTCTCTGGAGAATAGGGGCTTCCTCAACTTGCAACGCAAGACGGTGCTGGGACTGGACCTGAACTATCACTTTACGCCAAACTTAACGCTGGGCGGTACCTTTATGTATCTCAGCGAGATGCCACTGACTGCCAAGCCTGCCATGGGACGTGAGTCAATGCAAAACAGCCTTTGGGGACTTAATCTCTCGTGGCGCACCGAGTCTCAGTGGCTGACGCGTATCCTTGACTACATTCCGCTCCTAGACTTGACCAAGCCGTCGGAGATTGCACTCAACATGGAGTTTGCCCACCTGATCCCAGGGCACTACGAGGGACGTTATACCAAGGGACATAGCTATATTGACGACTTTGAGACTTCGCAGAGCAGCATTGACTTGCTCAATCCCTACGCCTGGATGCTCAGTTCTACGCCGTGGCACGACCCTGCGGACGGAGCGGCGGACCTCTTCCCCGAGGCACGAATGGTCAATGATCTGCGCTACGGCAATAGGCGAGCCTTGCTCAACTGGTTTTACATAGACCCGATGTTGAACCGTGCTGGCTCTTCGCTGACACCCTCTTACTTGCGCAACAATCCCGACATGCTCTCGAACCATTACTCGCGAGAGGTGCGTATGTCGGAGCTGTTCCCCTATAGAGATGAGAACTTTGCCCAGCAGTCCTACCTCCAGACGCTCTGTCTCGCTTACTATCCCAATGAGCGAGGCCCGTACAACCTCAACAGCGATCAGGTCGGTAGCGATGGTAAGCTCATGAATCCAACCGAGAACTGGGGCGGTATGATGCGCAAGATAGACCAAAGCGACTTTGAGGCAGCCAATATCGAGTACATCGAGTTCTGGATGATGGATCCCTTCATCTATCCCGAGACGGCACCGACGAGTGGCAAGCTCTTCTTCAACCTGGGCGAGGTGTCGGAGGAGGTGCTGAAGGATGAGAAGAAGTTCTTCGAGAATGGTATGCCACTCAACGATGACCCCTCGGCAACCATCGAGACGGTTTGGGGGCGCGTGCCTATTCGTCAGACGGCTGGCTACTCTTTTGACAATGCTGCTGGGGCTCGTAGCAAGCAAGATGTGGGCTTCAATGGACTAACCTCAGAGCAGGAGAAAGCTTTCCCGGCTTATGCCAACTATCTCTCCGCAATCCGTGGCAAGGTGTCGGGCGAAGTGCTCGAGCAGTGGCAGGGCG
>CAMPUN010000152.1 GCA_946997275.1 uncultured Porphyromonas sp. | reverse complement strand
AAAGTTCGGAAGAATGAAATGAAACTTCGGAAGAATGATTTCGAAGTTCGGAAGAGTTTTTTCGCTGCTCCGTGGAGGATTTTCGTTTTCTACGGAGGCATTTGCGATTTCCTCGGGGGTGTGGTGTCGGGGCTTCGAAGGGAATCGGCGTGCATCGGAGCTATCGGAACCATCAGAGCTATCGGGCCTCTAACGTCTAGTCTCTAATCTCTAACATCTAATTTCTAACTTCTAGCCTCTAACCTCTAATTTCGTACCTTTGCGGTTAAGAATACGTTGCTCATCCCTTTACTTCACCACAAGATGTCTTTATCACAAGAGCCCGCAGCAGCCCACACGCCTAAAGTGTCGGTCATCATCCCCGTCTACAACGTCGAGCAGTACCTTCGTCGCTGTCTAGACAGCATACTGGGGCAGACGATGCCTGACTGGGAGGCGATCTGCGTAGATGACGGTAGCCCTGACGGCTCCGCTAGCATCCTCGCTGAGTATGCCGAACGAGATAGTCGCTTCCGTATCCTAACGAAGGAAAACGGCGGACTCTCCTCAGCTCGCAATGCGGGTACGCAACTGGCGCGTGGTCAGTATGTCAACTATGTGGACTCGGACGACTTCATACACCCGCAGACCTTTGAGCTGGCGCTAGCGCTGGCTGAGCGTGATGGATCAGACATCGTATCGTGGGTACCAGACATGATCTACAAGCGTCGGCTACTCCTACGCGCTAAGCTGGGACGCTCTTACGATGACGTGATACCCTGGAGCATGTCGCAGCGCTACGACCTGAGCAAGGTGCACGCCGTCTGCACGACTGAAGTAGTCAGACATGCGACCAATCATCGCTGGTTTGACGGAGTGACGGATCCGATACGCTACTTCTACGCATGGCGTCATTTGGTGCGTCGGGAGCTAGCGGTAGAGACTCCTTTTGTCGAGGGACTGAAGTTTGAAGATTTCCCCTGGTGGAGCGACCTAATGCTACGTTCGCCTCGTGTCACCATCACGCAGTTACCACTCTACTATTACTACTATAATAAAGAGTCGATCACGAGCGCCTCGACCGAGTGCCACAAGATCACCCACTGGATAGCGGGGATACGTCACACCTTTCCGCAGTATGTTGCGTCGGCATCGGTGGTACAGTGGCACTGCTGGAAGAATCAATGTCTCTGGGCGGTCATCTGCGATCGCATCTCCAAGCAACTCTACAAGGTGCAGGACGAGACAAGCCGTGAGACCCTTGTACCGCTACTGCGCGAGCTGTGGGATATGGGCGTCTTTGCGACTCCCTACAACAAGCGCACGAGGTATCACCAAGGTCGTATCAAAGAGTACATCAATCTGTGATACCTTACGTCGTACTCGTGGGCTTGATGCTCCTCTTCACAGGGCTGTACTATAGAGACCAGCGCTTTGAGGGGCTATACCAGCTCTTTACCTTTATCCTACTGGTCGGCTTCGCAGGTCTGCGGGTCGGACTAGGAAAGGACTACGAGGTGTATGAAAATGGGTACAACTGGATAACGTCCGAATCCTTTCAAGCGTTTGAGCCGTTGTGGCAGAACGTGATCCTGGGCATGCATGCTCTAGGGATGAGCTTTCGCTCCTTTATGGTACTCACCTCGGCGATCACCATCGCTCTATTCTTTAAAGACATACGACGGCTCTCTATCTCCTACCCCTTGGGGGTGCTCTTCTTCGTGCTCTTTAATACGGGTTACCTGGAGACGCTCAATGGGGTGCGACAATGCCTTGCTTTGATGATTACCTTTGCGGCCTTTCATCTCTATGTGGAGCGACGCTACTGGCGATTCTTCCTATGGGTCGTCTTCTCCTGTCTGGTACACAGCTCCTCGGTGATATGGTTTATCCTCTTACCGCTGATGTCTATACGGTGGGACTGGCGAGTCCTGACGGCGCTACTCGTGGTGACGCTCGCGGTGGGCAATCCGCTCTTCAAGGTGGTGGGGCATGTGCTGGAGCCAATGCTACCTGATCGCTACGCCTTCTACATATCCTCTGATGGGTGGGATACGCACCAGGGATGGGTCAATGTGTTGGCACAAAACGGTATGACGATCCTCTGCCTCATTGGGTCGCTCTACCTAAATAAGGAGCGTGATCGGGTGACTCATCTAGCTGTCCTACTCATCGCCTTCAGTAGTATGATCTACAACTGTACTCTATCCTCCAGTGTGGCAATGCGCTTTATGTACAACCCTGGTATCATGGTCTGTGTGGCACTGCCGAACCTGATGCTATTGGCAAAAGATAGATGGTATCAGCTGACTATCGCTGGGGTGATGATCCTCTACTTTATTTTTACTGTCAACAATGTGATGGATCCCGGTAGCTCGCTCCACACCTACCGATGGATCTATGACGACTACATCTATACTCCTACGCTATGGTAAGTAATGAGCCTACACCGCCTAGAGCGATCGCTTTTGTAGTGAATCAGATCCGCCCACAGGGTCCCCTCTTTGTGGTGCGGGACATTATCGCTGGACTACCCGAGGACTACTACAAACCGTACATCATACAGCTCTGTACACTAGAGCCTCAGGGCGAGGCGATGGCTGACGAACTGCAAGCGATGGGGTGTGAGATCATCGAGCTAGGCTTCACGCGTGGACAGCTGGAGCTCTTCCCCCGATCTGCTGCTAGGCTCCTCGATGAGTGTCTGCAGCACTATGACATCACACTGGTGCACAGCCACACTTACCAGCCTGACATCGTCACCAGCTATCTGGCGCATCGCTACATCCTCTTGTCGACACAGCACAACATCGCCAAGCTAGACTTCACCTACGGCAAGGGGCGTCTGCTCGGTGGCTATATGTGTCATCGCTTGATGCGCGCCTTGTCTCGTCACCGCGAGGTGGTCTGCGTCTCGCACGTCTGCCGGGACTACTACCGCAAGCGCCTGCCGACACGGGTCAACGTTTACACAGCGCCCAATGGCATTGACAACGAGCTCTTCACTCCTCCTGCCAGCCCCTCCGAACGGGCACAACTACGTAGCCAGCTAAACCTCCCCGAGCAGGGCTACTTCATCACATATTGCGGAGGTCTCATCAAGCGCAAAGATCCCGAGCTGATACTGCGCGCCTTGCGTCACCTGAAGAGGCGACGCCAACTACCGAGCGATCTACGTCTTCTCTTCCTCGGCAAGGGACCTCTAGAGAGGCGCTGCAAGCATCTAGCCAAGCCCTTAGGTGAGCAGGTTCAGTTTGTCGGCTTTACCGATCGTGTGGCTGATTACTTAAGTGCTTCAGATGCACTGATTACCGCTAGTCATGCCGAGGGCTTACCGCTTAACGTCATCGAGGGCATAGCTTCGGGATGTGTGGTCATTCACTCGAATTTGCCTATCTTTGGCGAGATATTGGAGCGTGTTCCGCAGATGAGTGCTCTACGTTTTAACATAGGAAGTGTATCTCAGTGTGCCGACTGTATACTAAAAGCACCCTCTGTGACGTTTGATAGACAGGAAGCTCTGGAGATGGGAGATCTGTATGGTCGCCAACGCATGGCGCTACAGTACCATCGCATCTATCAGCAGCTACTGAGGAAATATCTTGGATAACGCATAAATAGATAGACAATATATAGGTGCTAACGACTGGCTCTATAGTACTCTACAAGAGTAATGCGTCCTTTGTGGAGCAGATTGTTGAGGACTTCTTTCGAACGCCCTCACAGCCACGGGTGGAGACGGACAAGCGTCTCTACCTCATCGACAATTCGCCCACAGATGAGCTACGCTTCCTCGCAGACCTGCCCGTCGGCAAGAGACGGATCTACTACGAGCATCAGCCGAGCAACCTAGGCTTTGGCAAGGCACACAACATAGCCATACGCTTAGCCCACAGCGAGGGCGCACGATACCATGTAATCATCAATCCCGACGTGCGCTTTGACGAGACGGTGCTAGATACGCTCACTGCCTATATGGAGGAGCACGAGGAGGTGGGGCTCGTCTCGCCTTTTGTCTACTACCCTGACGGTCGTCCGCAGCAGCTCTGCAAACTCCTACCCAGACCGTGTGACGTACTCTTGCGTCGCTTCTCTTTCAGCCAGCGAATACGCGACAAGGTCAATAAGCGGTACGAGATGCACTGGCTAGACTATAGCAAGCCTGTGGAGGTACCCTACTTGTCGGGTTGTTTCATGTTCACAAGGATGGAGGTGCTGGAGCGTGTGGGAGGCTTTGATGAACGCTTCTTCATGTATGTCGAGGACACCGACCTCTCTAGACGCATCGGGCAAGTCTCCAAGACGATCTGTCACCCAGAGGCTAAGATCACGCATGTCCACAGCCGAGGCTCGTATCACGATGCTAAGCTCCTATGGCACCATATCTCCTCGATGGTCAAGTACTTCAACAAGTGGGGCTGGTGGTGTGATGCGGAGCGCAAAGAGGTCAACGC
>CAMPUN010000151.1 GCA_946997275.1 uncultured Porphyromonas sp. | reverse complement strand
CATAGTCCATCTCTTATGCCTAAGATCTCCGTCATCATCCCCGTATACAATGTAGAGAAGTACCTGCGACGCTGTCTGGATAGCGTCCTAGCGCAGACCTTCACCGACTGGGAGGCTATCTGTGTCAATGACGGGAGCCCTGACAATAGTGCGCAGATCCTAGCGGAGTATGCCGAGAGAGACCCACGCTTTAAGATCGTTACGAAGGAGAATGGAGGACTATCCGATGCCCGCAACGCTGGAATGGCCGTTGCTAAGGGAACTTACATCAACTTCTTGGACTCAGACGATCTGATCCATCCTCAGACCTTTGAGATCGCCTATGCCCTCGTTGAGCAAGAGGAGGCAGACATTGTCTCTTGGTACAAAGATCCGCTCTTTCGTCCTCGCCTACTCGTACGTCATGTGCTAGGCTTTAACATTGATAATACGATGCCTCGCGGGCTCAAGCGACGATTTTCGCTAGATAAGGTCAAGTACTACACGACCGACGATGTCTTCGCTCATGTCACAGAGTATAGCCATACGAAGATTGAATACCCGATCAAGCACTTCTACGTGTGGCGCCACCTGCTTCGTAGGAGTCTGGTGCAGGATGTACACTTTCTCAAAGGGGTCATCTTCGAAGACTTCCCCTGGTGGAGCGAGGTGATCCTCAAGAATCCTCGGACGGTAATCACGGATCTGCCCTTTTACTACTACTTTCCCAATATAGGGTCCATAGACCGATCCTCTAGTCGGACTAGGAAGATCAAAAACTGGATCCAAGGCTTGGAGCACAGCTATCAGCTCTATGAGGAGCGGGCTACTCCCTACCAAAAAGAGCACTGGCAGCGTGAGTGCATGTGGGCTATGATCACTTATCGTATCGCTCACAAGCTAGAGCAGCGGATCACAGACCCAGAAGATCGGCGAGAGCTTGCTCAGGACCTGAGTCGTCTGAACGAGCTGGGGACATTTGACAATCCCTTTACGATCGAAGGGGTCAAGGCGCGTCAGCGCATTCTTCGCTTTATCAGTAGATACCAGTAGTCATCTAGTCGTGATGGAGAGATGAACATAGCTTTCTTCAACTGGTATGCGATCGATCTGCTCTTTAGTGGCATCGAGAAGGTCTCTCATCGTGTAGCCACAGCTCTGGAGCAACGAGGGCACCACCTCTGCTATGTTTGCGTAGATAATGGAGGTGAGGTATCTCCGAGACAGGACACCCTCATACTACCTAATCCCTCTAAGATCAACTCAGAGGAAAACCGCATCGCCCTCAGCAACTTCCTTCGCTCTCACGACGTCTCCATCTTAGTCTCACATTCTGCCTATAGTCGTAGGCTGGCTGGCATGCTCCGAGAGGCTACCTGTGAGGCAGGCGCCAAGCTCGTACAGGTACTACACACCACCCCCGACTCCTATCACTATAGGTACTGGCAGTGCAAAGTGGTCAATCGAGCTGTCAGGGCCATCATGAATCGCAAATGGGGTAACTCGTGGAGAAAGATTTATAACCTCTCCGATGCTTTTGTCGTGCTGTGCCAGCCTAGCGCAGAGTTCATCTCACGGATTGCGCATATCCAAGACCCCTCGAAGTTTGCCGTCATACACAATGCCAATACCTATCTACCCACAGAGCTAGCACCCACCTACGACAAGGAACGTATCGTCCTCTACGTCGGGCGCCTCGTCAAGGGTAAAGGCATCGAGCACATCCCCACTATCTGGCGTCAGGTATCTGCGCAGCATCCCGACTGGCGACTGGTCGTACTCGGTGATGGTCCCTACCGAGCCACTCTAGAGCAGGCTCAACTAGAGCGCTGTGACATCTTAGGTACTCAAGAGCCTAAGCCCTACTACGAGCGAGCAGCCATCTCTATCTTGACCAGCGATGCCGAGGGTTGGTCTATGGTACTCACGGAGGCTATGCAGCATGGGGTCGTACCCGTCGCTTTTGACTCCTTTCTAGCCACTGGAGTGGTCCTAGACGAGGGACGTGCTGGTGTGCTAGTACCGCCGTTTGACCTAAACCTCTTTGCTCAGGAGGTCTCCTCGCTGATAGTAGATAGCGATAGACGCACCGCTATGGCAGAGCACGCTAGAAGGTACGTGCAGGCCTTTGATATAGACCATATTATCACAGACTGGGAGAGACTCTTCGAGAGATTGTCATAATCAGTAGAGTCAGGAACACGCTACACCCAGTCCGAACTTAAAGCTTCTATAGAGGATGATTATAACCAAGTCCCGCTGGATCGCGATAGCCTCTCATACACTCCTAGCTATCGTAGTAATGCAGCTGTGCCGATTGCTCTACTTCTTCTACAATCAGTCCTTCTTCCCTTCGGTAGACGGCTGGCAATTGCTCCGCCTCATGCGGGGAGGCTACATACTGGACATGGTCGCCATCGCATATGGACTGCTCCTCTACTACCTCATGATGATCGTAGGTGCTTACCTACCTAGACGAGTCGAGATGAGTCGCTGGTATCGCTGGGTACGCCATGTAGCATACGTCTTGCCACTAGGGGTCTTCATCTTCCTCAACGTATCAGACACGGGCTACTATCCGTTCGTCCTGAGGCGAGCAAGTAGTGACATCTTCCGAGAGTTCCAGGGAAAGAGCATGGTTAGCTTCTACAAAGACTTCGTCGTAGAGTTTTGGCCTCTAACAATAGCCTTTTTTGTCTTGCTAGCTCTCACCATCGCTGGCTACTGGCTGGTGCAGTATCAGCGCAAGGAGCGCTCCTCTCGTCGCTCTTATTGGGTAGACGCATCCTGTACTCTAGGGGTAGTCATCTTCCTCTTTTTCAGTATGCGAGGTAGTTGGAACCTTTACAGCAAACCTGTATCCACGCTACACTTCTTCTCTTACGCCACAGATCCAGAGCAATTTCCCTTACTGCAAAACACGCCTGTAGCCTTGACAAAAGATGTGGCTGCACGGCAACTCTTCACCTTCTACACAGACGAAGAGCTCCCTACCATCTTCACGCCCTACTATCAGGCGGCACCAATCTCGGAGAGCGACACACTCTTTGGCTCCATGCAGGGGCGCAACGTCGTCGTCATCATCTTAGAGAGTATGGCGCGAGAGTACACTGGCTACCTTAATAGATATATCGACGGGTATCCGAGCTACACCCCTTACCTCGATAGCTTGATGCCACACACGCTCTATGCGCAGTACGGCTTTGCCTCTGGCAAGCGCTCGGTCGAGTCCTTTCCCTCCATCTTTGTCTCGCTACCCTCGTTTGGGGGTACCTTTGATGACGAAGCGTTTACTATGGACAACTACCAGCACTTCGACTCCTATGACACGGGGCTACCGCTATCACTAGGAGACTACGGCTATCACCTCAAGTTTTACCACGGTGACGAGGCAGGGTCTATGGGCTTCTACTCATTTCTCAACCGCCTAGGCGTACAGGATCAATACACCGCTCAGGACTATCTAGCAGCACATCCCGAGGAGTCTAGTGCTAAGGTCGGTACATGGGGCATCCACGACCTGCCCTTTGAGCAGGCCATGGCTGAAGATATGAAGTCGCTCCGGGAGCCCTTTGGAGCCTTCTTCTTTTCGCTCTCTAATCATAGTCCGTTTAGTATGCCCAAGGGATATAAGGGACACTTGAAGCGAGGCACCCTCCCGATCCATCAGACGGCTCAATATGCAGATGCGGCTCTCCGAAAGTTTTTCGAGCGGGTCAAAGAGGAGCCGTGGTATCGTAACACGCTCTTCGTCATCACGGCAGACCATACCAGCCTCAGCGACCAACCTCTATATGCCAACCTAGCGGGACATGCTGCAGCGCCTATCTTATTTTTCGACCCGCAGGGCAAGCTACATGGAGAGATCAGCGACTATGTCGTGCAGCACATAGATATCCTCCCCACCCTCCTCTACCTGCTCGGCATCACGGAGCCTGTACTGAGCTACGGGAGTAACATCTTCGACCAGCAAGCGGAGCACTATGCGCTCAACTTCTATCACAACCAGTACCTCTTCTTCACGAAGGCACTCACGCTCACGATGACCTCTGATGGTCAGGTCACTGTCAAGGAGCCCGCAGCCTACCTGCAGACAGAGCCCAGTCGTGCCACCGCCCCCACCTCGTCAGCGGTAAAGCACTACACAGCACTCTTTAAGGCGATCGTGCAGGACTACAACAATCGTGTCCTCAAGAGCTCCTTCTCCATCAGAGATGTGACTCCAAAGTCGTCAGACTAGCGCTGTCCATCGCGCTCTATCAAGCTTAGCCTTTGTGGTAATCATTGTCAGCATAGAAGGAGCTGTTCTTAGTCTATTCTTATTGTGTTTTGCTCTGCCAGTAAGGTGGTCGTTTGATCAATTGATATTTAGTTGCTACCTTTGCAGTGGAGTAGAGCCGAAAAAGGCGCGATAACTTCAAGCTGTGCCTCTCCATTAAGGTCTGTGAGTAATCA
>CAMPUN010000150.1 GCA_946997275.1 uncultured Porphyromonas sp. | reverse complement strand
ACGGACATCCAAATCATTCAAATCTCAATATCAACAATGGCAACTAAAATCAGACTACAAAGATTCGGTCGTCGTGGCTACCCCTTCTACCGTATCGTCATCGCTGATAGCAGGGCTCCACGGGATGGAAAGTTTATTGAGAGGATAGGTTCTTATAATCCGAACACTAATCCTGCTACAATAGATTTGAAGTTTGACCGCGCTCTCTATTGGCTCAAGGTCGGTGCACAGCCTAGTGACACCGCACGTCGCATCCTCTCTCGTGAGGGTGTCCTCCTTAAGAAGCACCTCGATGGTGGTGTCGCCAAGGGCGCATTCACACAGGAGGTCGCAGACCAGCGCTTTGAGGCATGGCACACGAACAAGCAGCAGCTCCTCAAGGGAGTCGCTGAGCGTGACCAGCAGAAGGCTCAGGATATAGCTCAGAAGCAGCATGAGGCTGAGGAAGAGCAAAACAAGGAGCGTAGCAAGGCTCTAGAGGAGAAGAAAGCAGCCATCGAGCGCGAGAAGGCTGAAGCAGAGGCCGCTGCAAAGGCTGAAGCAGAGGCTGCCGAGGAGGCTAATGCTACCGAAGAGGCACCAGCTGCTGAGGAAGCTCCAGCTACCGAGGAGGCTCCCGCTGCTGAGTAAGCTAACAAGCTACATAACCTCTACGACATATCAAGTCGTATAGACACTGATACGTATGTATCACGATATCCAGTGAGACCCAGACTGCATGACTTTGTGTAGTCTGGGTTTCTCATTTGAGTTGACCGATCTATGTGACAGTCACCCTCCCCTTCATCATGACATCTCCACAACTACAATACCACACCACTACCCAGGGACTACGTATCGTCTACTACCCTATCCCTAGCCAGGTCACCTATATAGGCTACATGGTACAGACGGGGTCGGCCCAAGATCCGCAGCCTTACCATGGACTGGCGCACTGTACGGAGCACATGCTCTTTAAGGGAACGCATAGACGACACGCTCTGCACTTGGTGAATCGTGTCGAGGCGGTGGGTGCCGACCTCAATGCTTTTACCACCAAGGAGGATACGACCCTGCACATATCAATCCCCTCACGCTACGCACTCAGAGCCGTCCATCTGCTCACGGACATCGTGCTCAATAGCTACATACCAGCCGAAGAACTGAGTAAGGAGCAGGAGGTGATCATCGAGGAGATAGCTAGCTACCTAGATGCCCCGAGCGAGCGGATATACGATGAGTTTGAGGAGTTGCTCTTTGGTGGCACTCCGCTAGCGCACAATATCCTAGGCTCCGAGCAGTCGGTCAGACGTATCTCCTCGTCTGTGGTACGTCGCTTTATGGATCAGTACTACCGCCCCGACAATATGGTGCTAGGCATCTGGGGCGAGATAGACTTTGCCAAGGCCGTGGAGATGATCGAACATCTCTACGGCGAGCCACGAGTGGCTGCGGGAGATCCATTTAAGGTGCCAAAGGTCAAGCCCACGACCACTCCCGAGCGACTCATTGCCAAGACACACCACTACCGCACAAACCAATGCCACTGCATCATCGGGACACATGCTCCGAGCCTGCACGACCGTGAGCGCTACGCTATGACGCTCTTCAACAACTTCGTCGGTGGTCCCGCTATTTCCTCACAGCTGAACCTTCATTTGCGTGAAGAGCTGGGACTCGTCTACAGTGTCGAGGCAAGCTACACGCCCTACCTGAGTGATGGTGTCTGGAGCGTTTACCTAGGCACGGGGAGCGACACGCTACAGCAAGCTGTGGAGGCGGTGCATAGCATCCTGGACCGCTATGTCACTAGCCCCATGAGTGCGGAGCAACTAGCCATCAGCAAGCAGCAGATCGTGGGGCAGCTGCTCCTCGCCAACGACCAGCACGACAGCGAGCTCATCACCATGCTCAAGAGCTACCTTTACTTCGGCAGGGTCAGTAGCGTCGCCGAGGTCGCAGAGCGCATACAGGCGATCACTCCAGAGGAAGTCACCGAGACGGTCAGTCGTTACCTAACGAGAGCACAGCGACATACGCTCATCTACAAGTAGTAGAGCGACAAAAAGAGCAGTTACAGCTCACTAGATTAAACAGAGAGTAAGCGCCAAGGGCTTTTTTCACTACCTTTGTAAGCGCTGAGGTAAGTACTACAGACTCAGTACGCGAGACAACCCAACCCCTCTATGCTACTACGGATACTATACATTATATATATAGTCTTATTTGCAGCTCCCATTTATGCGGTCCTGACCATCATCTTAGCAGTCATTATGACGGTGGGATGCTTGCTCGGATTTGGCAAGTTCTTTAGCTACTACCCAGGACTCATCTGGTCGTGGCTAGGACTAATCCTATCCCTCTGTCCCGTCACGGTACGGGGGCGCAAGAACTACGACAGGAAGGCTGGACCCTATGTGGTTATGGCGAATCATCAGGGAGCCTACGACATCTTCCTCCTCTACGGCTTCCTGGGCATCCCCTTCAAGTGGGTGATGAAAGAGTCGCTACGGCGTGTCCCCTTCGTGGGCAAAGCGTGCGAGGTGGCGGGCTTTATCTTTGTCAATGGGCATAGCATACAGAACATTCGCAATTCGCTAGACGAGGCGAAGCGTTCGCTCGGTGATGGCTACTCTATCTTTATCTTCCCCGAGGGCAGTCGTACCCGCACGGGGCGTATGCAGCCTTTCAAGAAGGGGGGATTCGTCATAGCCGACGAGCTAGACATCCCCATCATCCCAGTCTCCATATCGGGCTCTTATGGCGTGATGCGCGCAGGCTCGCTCCTACCCCACTGGCGTCGCCTCTATCTAGACATACACTCGCCTATCCACCCTCGTGATTATCGCTCTTCCGATCAGCCGATGCAAGATCTACGTGAGCAGGTCTACCATACGATACAGCAAGGCATCCACGATGGCACAGAGCAACTCTAGCAGCACGGCTCCTTATCGCATCCTCTTCGTCTGCCTAGGCAATATCTGTCGCTCGCCTCTCGCTGAGGCTATCATGTGGCAGCTCCTAGCCGAAGACTCGGCGACCTCGTCTCGGATTGAGGTAGACTCGGCTGGCATCGGCGGTTGGCACCAAGGCAATCTACCAGATCCACGAATGCGCGCCCATGCGGCAAGGCGAGGAATTGAGATGACGCATCGGGCGAGGCAAGTGACGGATAGAGACTTTGAGACCTTTGACCTAATCATCGCCATGGATGATGGCAACTACGAGGCGCTACGTGAGCTGTCGCCTACGCTAGAGCAGCAGGAGAAGGTCGTGCGCATGGCGGATTACCTCGAGCAGATGCCGTGGGACCACATACCCGACCCATACTACGGCGGGGCTTCGGGCTTTGAGCTGGTCCTGGACCTACTCACCGAGGGATGTACCAATCTATACCATCGATGCAAGGCGCAGAGCGATAAGTAAGCGAGCTAGCGAAGAGCACCGACTTTTGCGCTGAACTCATGACGATCCTATTAACGAGCAATCTTTTATTCTGATGTTTCCTAAGATAAAAAGGCTTCTCTCCATCTGTGGCGACTACCTCAAGCAACTGTGGGGACGTATGTGTAGCATGCCGACCCTCTTTGTCTTCCTGACCCTCCTGCAAGTGCTTATGGGGAGCTTGATGATACTTCACCTTCGCATGGAGATGCCTCTGCTCCTTTGGCTGGGAGGCTATATCGCCGGCACTGCGATACTGATGACGATACCCGTCATCCTGCCTCAGCGGTGGTGGCGCATCACGTGGACTAGCCTGATCGTACTGCTCTCGGCTGTACTATTTATATATGAGTACTATCTGCTCACTGAGCACGGCACGCTCCTCACGCAGACCGTCTTGCTACAGTACTACACGCCCCGTGCCGACGAGGTGTGTAGCTCGTTGCTACCATGGGCTATGCCGATGCACACGCTACTAGAGGCCATCGGGTTGCTTTGTGGCATCAGCCTGGTGACCTGGTCAACCCGCAAGGGCTGGGGAGTACTCTTCATGCTACTGCTACTACTTATCTCTGGTATACCGCACGCTACGCAGCTAAGCCCGATAGTGTCCGAAGGTATCTCCAATGAAGAGGCTTACACCCTCGCTCACGAGTACAATATGATGAGTCGCTACATCGGGACGACGCTAGGAGTCTTTGCCAATCAAAAGCGATACGATGATATGGCGCAGAACTTATGGAAAAATGTTCCGACCAACGTTCGCCTCATGCCTCAGCGCAAGCCACACAACGTGGTAGTCATCATCGGCGAGTCCCTACGTCGTCTAGATATGCACTGCTACGGCTACCCGCTAGAAAATACGCCACAGCTAGACTCGCTCGTACGCTCAGGCTCACTAGTCCTCTATGATGACGTAGTCTGCCCACAGCCCAACACAATCACCTCACTGCGACGAGTCCTCACCATACGAGGAGAGGACGAGCAAGCACCTTGGGATGCCACGACGAC
>CAMPUN010000149.1 GCA_946997275.1 uncultured Porphyromonas sp. | reverse complement strand
CACCTCCCGATTTCTGCCATAGAGACGTAGATGCACTCGTCCGCTATAATGCGTCAGCTCTGGGGGCTTTAGTCTGCTAATAAATTAGTACCTTTGTCTCAGCTAAGTCAGTTAGTAAGATCCACCGTTCGTGAGATCCGAAGGAGAGCCTGCTGACACTGTTTTGACCAGCGACAGAGACCCATTGATACAGAACATACTACGCAACAGTCCGAATTTGTTGTGTAGTCATTAAACAGCTTCATGTCTATAGACAGCAATCCTACATCAGAGGCACAGCACAAGGCGAGCACCTCTGCTGATTCATCTGCCGAGGTGCCATCGTCCGCATCTACGGGCAAGCGAAGACGTCAACGCATAGCGCGACCCGCTTCCAGCGAATCCTTGATCCGTGTCAAGGTTAGTGGCGAGGCTGGTGCCACGGTGACACATCGTAACATAGATGCCTCCGAGATGGTCAAGCCCCGCGACATCAATGCTGAGAAAGCTTTGGAGCGCAGACTTGACTTCGACGAGCAGCATACAGGAGAACGGAGTCTTCACAAAGTGACAAAACCCGTTTCTTTAGTAGGTGATGGCAATCAGGATGACCCTGTCATATATCCATACGCTAAGCAGAGAGGCAAGGGCAACCGCTCTAAAGCCAATAGCGGAGAGGCTCGCACCTCGTCGCCACGTCGTAAGAGAGAAGCTAATGCGACTGACCGTAAAGATAAGCGCTCCTCGGCTCCTCGCAAGAGCACCGATCAGCGGACGAACAAGCAGCGCAAGGGCGAAGCAAAGCCCCGCACACCTAAGGCTCCTGTCGAGCCAGTGCGCTACGCCTCTCCACTAGTAGAGGCGGGCGAACCGATACGACTCAACAAGTTCCTCTCCAACTCTGGACTATGCTCGCGTCGTACGGCAGACCAGTACATCGCTGCTGGACGTGTCAAGGTCAACGGCATCGTAGTCTCCGAGCTTGGCTCGCAAGTACTACCGACCGACCAAGTGATGGTCGATGACAAACCAGTCACCCTAGAGGCAAAGGTCTACGTACTACTCAACAAACCGAAGAACTGCGTCACCACGCTCACCGATCCCGAGGGTCGGCGCACCGTCATGGATCTCGTGCACAACGCCTGCACCGAGCGCATCTACCCCATCGGTCGACTAGACCGCAACACGACTGGCATCCTCCTCTTGACCAATGATGGAGACCTTGCGGTGCGCCTGATGCACCCCGCCTTTCGCAAGAAGAAGATCTACGAGGTAGCCCTCGACAAGGAGGTCACCGTAGAGCATATGCAGATGATCGCTCAGGGCTTCGAGCTAGAGGATGGCGAGATTCACGCTGATGCTATCAGCTATATCACTGGACAGACCCACGACAAGGTAGGTATAGAGATTCACTCGGGGCGTAACCGGATCGTGCGCCGCATCTTCGAGCATCTAGGCTATCGCGTCGTGCATCTAGACCGTGTCTACTACGCAGGCCTCACCAAGAAAGATCTACCACGAGGTCGCTGGCGCTACCTCACTCCCGAAGAGGTGCGCTACCTCCGCATGGGTGTCAAAGAGCAAGAGGACAATGGCGTAGCCCCCACCACCAAAGTTTATCACAAGCACCAAGAGACACCAGACAATCCCTTCTCATCCGAAGAGATAGAAGACTAGATAGGTATAAACCATATCAGCAGATACTATGAATAACTCACTACCACGCACTACTATCAAGGAGCTTCCCCAGCTTGCTCAGCGTCAGCTCCCCCAGCCCGTCTGTGTCAAGGGTTGGGTACGTACCAAGCGAGGCAACAAGGCTGTCTGCTTCGTTGCGCTCAACGATGGCTCGACCGTACACAGCATACAGATCGTCATTGACAAGACCCAGACCGACCCCAAGCTCCTCGAGCAGATCACCACAGGCGCCGCTATAGGTGTCGTCGGCACGCTCGTCGCTTCACAGGGTCAAGGGCAAGATTACGAGATACAGGCTAGCGAAATAACCATCTACGGCACCTCTGATCCCGTCCGTTATCCACTGCAAAAGAAGGGGCACACGCTAGAGTTCCTCCGTGAGATCGCTCACCTGCGTCCACGTACCAACACCTTCGCAGCAGTCCTTCGCATCCGCCACAATATGGCTTATGCGATCCACACCTTCTTTCACGAGCGTGGCTACTTCTACCTCCACACCCCGATCATCACCTCGAGCGATGCCGAGGGTGCAGGGCAAATGTTTACCGTCACCACGCTAGACATGAACAAGCTCCCCCTCGCTAAAGATGGGAGCGTGGACTACAGCAAAGACTTCTTTGGCAAGCACACCTCGCTGACCGTATCGGGACAGCTAGAGGGCGAGCTAGGAGCCATGGCGCTAGGCGGTATCTACACTTTTGGTCCTACCTTTAGAGCTGAGAACTCTAATACGCCACGCCACCTCGCAGAGTTTTGGATGGTCGAGCCCGAGGTCGCCTTTATGGATAATGAGGGCAACCAAGATCTCGCCGAGGCGTTCACCAAGCATTGTCTCCAGTGGGCTCTCGACCACTGTATGGACGACCTCGAGTTCCTCGCCGAGCATTACGACAAGGAGCTCATCGAGCGCATCCGCTTCGTCGTGGAGCGTCCATTCGTACGCACGACCTATACCGAGGGTGTAGCCATCCTCGAGGATGCCGTCCGTGGTGGCAAGAAGTTCGAGTTCCCCGTCTACTGGGGTGCCGACCTCGCCAGCGAGCACGAGCGCTACCTCGTCGAGCAGCACTACAATGCGCCCGTCATCATGACCGACTACCCGAAGGAGATCAAGGCCTTCTATATGAAGCAAAACGAAGACGGCAAGACCGTCCGCGGTATGGACGTCCTCTTCCCGCACATCGGTGAGATCATCGGAGGTAGCGAGCGTGAGACCGACATCGACAAGCTCACAGCACGTGCCCAGGAGGTCGGTATCAAGGACAAAGATTTGTGGTGGTACCTCGACACGCGTCGCTACGGCTCAGCACCACATGCGGGCTTCGGACTGGGCTTCGAGAGACTCCTCCTCTTCGTCACTGGCATGACCAACATCCGTGACGTGATCCCCTTCCCCCGCACACCAAACAACGCTAACTTCTAGTTCTAGCAAAGCATAGCAAACGTAAAGGCTGTAGTACCGAGAGCGGTGCTACAGCCTTTTTCATTTGTCTGGTGAAAGCCTGTTAGTGGTTCTTGGAGGTCATGATATTGAGCACGAGACGATCCGTCTCATTCATGCCCACACGGCCTATGCTGGTCAGGTTGTCTATCGTCTGATCCACATCATCGTCCACGATGCCCTCGCTACCCGTGACCACCTTCTGCTCCATCGCTAGCAGAGCGGAGAACATCGCCGTGCTCACACCGCTCGACACCTTCAGGCTACAGCTCGGCTTAGCCCCATCGCAGAGGAGCCCCGTGATATTGCCCACCATATTCTTCACTGCATAACTCACCTGCCGCTTATTACCTCCGAGCAGATAGGTCAATCCACAAGCAGCGCCCGTCGAGGCGACGACACAACCGCACAGAGCCGAGAGACGGCCCAGCTTCTGCTTGATATAGATCACCATCAGATTGCTCAGCATCAGGGCGCGAACAGTCTCTTCGTGACTCTTCTTCTGCTCCTTGGCAAAGGTCAGCACAGGCATCGTCGCCGTGATCCCCTGGTTACCACTGCCCGAATTGCTCATCACCGTCACCGGGGCCCCGTCCATGCGGGCATCGCAGGCGGCACTCGTCGCCGAGATGATCTGCGTCAAGGTCGAGTTCCCTAGATACTTCCGTCCTAAGTCACTCTGCACCATACGCCCCACAGCGTGGCCGTAGTTAGACTTCATCGAGAGGCGACTAGCCTCTGCATTGACCTCCGCATCAGCTAGGATAAACTCTATCTCCTCCAGCGGAGCAGTCGTAGCGAAGTCATAGACGAGCGAAAAGTTGAGCGTCAGCTCCTCCTCGTCCTCCTCGTCCTCCTGCTGTCCTATCGGATGGTCCTCTAGAACTTGGGTTCCCTTGGCAAGATAAGTCAGATGGTCATGCTTGCCACTGATGATAGCGGTAGCCGTCTCCCCGCTAGTCGTCTGTATCGTCACCTCAGCGTAGAGCTTGTCCACGGGCTCAGGCTTCGTACCGATAGTGATGACCTTAGCCTCAACCAACTGCTTAGCCTCAGCTAGTTGTTCAGGCGTGAAGCTGTCTAGGAGTGTGAGCCCTTTGTCAGGCTGTGCGATGACGATGCCTAGCGCTATAGCTATCGGCAGACCGATCATACCCGTCCCTGGTATGCCCACCCCGAGAGCATTCTTGAGTACGTTGGGGCTTAGCAATACCGAGACGCTCTCTGGCGTAAAGTCGCCTAGCGTAGCACTAGCGTAAGCCGTGCAGAGCGATACGGCGACAGGCTCGGTACAGCCCGTGGCGGGGACCACCTCTTGGTGGATGAG
>CAMPUN010000148.1 GCA_946997275.1 uncultured Porphyromonas sp. | reverse complement strand
CTCTGCGCCCTCGTCCTCGCTACGGGATACTGTCTCTCAGCACAGGTAGTCGTCGTGCAGGGCGAGCCAGAAGCTCCACTACCACAGACGCTCAACGAGGTGCGCCTCAACCTCCTAGCCCCCGTAGCCTTCAAGGCTGTCTCTCTCGAGTACGAGCGCTCCACGACCAAGGTAAAAGACCTAGGCTTCGGAGCTGCCATCAGCGCCAGCTTTGTCAAGACAGAAGATCATGAGGCCTCGCTCTTTCCCACCTTTGGCGTGATGCCCTATGCTCGCTGGTACTTCGGAGGCAAGAAGCTCTCGATGACAAGACTTAACTCAGGCTTCTTTATTGAGGCAAACACGGCGATCAACTACAATCGCCATACCATAAGACACTACAACCCTGCGAACGAGCAAACGACAAACGAAACCCTACAAGGCACCTCCTGGGGTATCGGTCTCGGTGGTGGCTGGAAGTTCGTCTCTCGAAGCAACTGGAGTGGCGAGATCAGTCTACGTGCGGGACGCAATCTTGTGAGGAGCATAGGCTATGACGACTTCTACGTCTACCCCACTATCTCTGTGGGCTACCGCTTCTAAGCGCACATACGTCATCCTATTTCTATGGGGAGGATACCAAGCGACGGTGTCCTCCCCTTTTTTCTTTGAAAGCGCCCCCGCTGAGCACCTCCCTGAAAAATCGAAGTTATCTATGGAGGAAACCCGAATCTTCCACCGAGGAACGAAAAAATTCTTCGGAACTTTGATTTCATACTTCCGAAGTTCCATTTCTTACTTCCGAAGTTTTATCTCCCGTCTCCGTGGGCAATGAAAAATCCCCACCGAAGAGTTGAGAAATTCCTCCGTAGGAACTAGACCCGCTCCAGCTACGATGTCAAGAACTTAACGACTATGGATGCCCTCGCTAGACAGTAGTCGTACGTCTCCACAGCAGGCTAGATGTCTTAGCGGGCTAGACGACTGGCAAGTCTGTCAAAGTCAGAGACAGCCCATGATTTGTGAAAAGTGAGTATCTTTGCATTTGGCTGAGTGTGTCAGATCTAAGTGAAGACCTCTTGCAACATATACGGGTCCCTACTCGTCTATATCATAAAGGGTGTGTCTCTCTAGCTCTACACTCACAATATTTGAACAGACAACTAGTAATACATCAATAACTTTTAGACAACTAGATATGAATCTAAAGCGAATGCTGTCTATGACTGTGGTCCTCCTGACCCTGATGCTACCTCGTGTAGCCTTTGCTCAGGACATGAGTCAACCACTACCCATAGACCCACAAGTCCGTACGGGCAAGCTCGACAATGGGCTGACCTACTTCATCCGTCACAACGAGCAGCCGAAGAATCGTGCTGAGTTTTACATCGCTCAGCGCGTCGGATCTATCCTCGAGGAGGAGAATCAGCGCGGTTTGGCTCACTTCCTAGAGCACATGTGCTTCAATGGTACGAAGAACTTCCCAGACAAGACGCTCATTAGCTACCTCGAGTCAAACGGTATGCGCTTCGGCTACAACCTCAATGCTTACACTGGTATCGATGAAACAGTCTACACGCTGATGGAGGCACCCACAGAGCGTCAGGGCTTCATCGACAGCTGCCTACTCATCCTACATGACTGGAGTGGCTTCGTAACTCTAGCTGACGAGGAGATAGACAAGGAGCGTGGTGTCATCACCGAGGAGTGGCGCTCTCGTGACAATGCGCAGATGCGTATGCTCAATACGGCACTCCCCAAGATCTACCCCAACAACCGCTACGGTCACCGCTTGCCTATCGGTCTGATGAGCGTGGTCAACGGCTTTAAGTACAACGAGCTACGCGACTACTACCACAAGTGGTATCGTCCCGACCTACAGGCTATCATCGTAGTCGGTGATGTCGACGTAGACTATGTGGAGAAGAAGATCAAAGAGATGTTTGCCGACATCCCCGCACCTGTCAATGCTGCAGAGCGTGTCTACTTCCCCGTAGAGGACAACGATGAGCCTCTCGTAGCTATCGAAAAGGACAAGGAGGCTACCAGCACTGGGATTATGGTTATGTTCAAGACAGACGCTATGCCTGTCGAGATGACTCGCACCATCGCTGGTGTTATGAAGAACTACCTATATGGTGTCACAAACCGCATCCTCGATGAGCGCTTTACAGACCTTATGCACAAGCCCAACCCCGCTTTCATCAGTGCTAGTGGATATATCAGCAACTACTTCCTTGCTCAGACCAAAGATGCGCTTTCATTTAACGCTTCGGTACGTGAGGGCGAGCTAGATGTAGCACTCAAGGCTCTCATGGCTGAGATAGAGCGCATACGTCAGTATGGCTTCACACAGGGCGAGTATGAGCGTGCACGCACGGATCTCCTCAAGGCTTTCGAAAACAGCTACAACGAGCGTGAGACCCGTAAGAATAGCGCCTACGCTAACGAGTACAAGGACTACTTCACCACAGGTGGATACATCCCTGGCATCGAGATGGAGAAGGCTATGATGGAGCAGGTCGCTGCAAACATACCCCTAGAGGTAGTCAACCAGATGGTACAGTCTATCATCGGTGACAAGAATATGGTACTTATGCTCACGGCTCCCGACAAGGAGGGTCTCACACTACCCACCGAGGCTGAGCTAGTGGCTAAGGTCAACGAGTATCGCAAGCTCCCCGTAGAGCCTATCAAGGATGCTGTCTCTGATATGAAGCTGATGGAGAAGGCTCCCAAGGCTGGCAAGGTCACCAAGCGTGAGGACAACCTACAGTTTGGCACAACTCGCCTCACCCTGAGCAATGGTATGGTAGTCTATCTCAAGACGACCGACTACAAGAAGAATCAGCTCTCACTCACAGCTGTCGCTCCTGGTGGTACAAACGCTTATCTCAAGAACACAAAGGATCTGCCCAACATCAAAAACCTCAGCAGCGTCGTCGCACTAGGAGGTGTAGGCAAGTTTGACAATCCGACCCTCACCAAGGCACTAACAGGTCGCAGCGTCTCAGCTTCTGGCTCTATGGGTGGTACACGCACCTACTTTAGCGGTTCGTCTACGCTTGAGGATATGGAGACCTTCTTCCAGCTCCTCTACCTCCGCATGACGCAGCCTAGACAGGATGCTGACGCTTTTGCCAACTGGCGCACCAACATGATCGAGCAGATCAAGAACATGGAGTCCAATCCTATGGTTCCCTTCCAAGACTCGCTCATATATGCGCTCTACAACAATGATCCTCAGATGCGACGCGCTACTATTGCTGACATCGAGGCTGTCAACTACGACCGTGTGATGCAGATCTGGAAGGAGCGCATCGCTGATCTAGGAGACCTACAGCTCTACTTCATCGGTAACGTGACGCCAGAGCAGCTCATTCCTTACCTAGAGAAGTATGTAGCCTCTGTACCTACCAAGGGTCGTAAGCACGACATGTGCAAGGAGCTCGTACCCGCAGTACGTCAGGGCTCTATGCACATTGACTTCAAGAAGGAGCTCGCTACTCCTATGGCTATGGTCCTAGCAGCTTATACGGGCAAGCTACCCTACACGCTCCACAACGATCTAACTATGGAGGTCCTCGGAGCAGTCATGGATCAGGTCTACACAGCTACCGTCCGTGAGGACGAGGGTGGCACGTACGGCGTCAGCTCAGGTGGCTCTATCAGCGACAATCCTGAGGGCGAGACGGTCTTCCAGATCTTCTACCAGACAGATCCTGAGAAGGTAGACAGACTCAACAAGATCATCTACGCAGAGCTCGAGAAGGTAGCTAAGAATGGTCCCGACAAGGAGATGTTTGACAAGACTATCCTTAATATGAAGAAGGACCACGCTGAGGATCTCAAGAAGAACGGCTACTGGCTCAGCCACATGATCGACTTCTTCTTCGATGGTCGTGACTTCCAGACGGACTACGAGAAGACGCTCAACGGCATCACGCCTGCAGACGTACAGCGTATCGCTCAGGAGCTCCTCAAGCAGGATAACCACATCGAGGTCATCATCCGCGATGCTAAGAAAGCTAAGTAAATGAAGCTAACGCTCCTACGGGACATCTATCACACTCCGTGACAGACGTCTCCGTAAGACACTAGCAATACTAAACAGCAAGAGCGAGTAACTCTAGGGTCTCACCCCTCCGAGTTACTCGCTCTCACTTTATTACCACTGCTGCTAACCAAGCAGAATTGCTCATTCTGGGTCTTGATGAGCTCTAGCCAAAAGAAATTACGAAGATGTTACGCCAGTGTGTTGCATATATGAAGAATAAGTCTTACCTTTGCAACGTGTTTTTCATGGTGTTAGATTTTAAGGTTAATGAGAAGGGGCTGTCTTAGGACAGCCCCTTTTTTATTTACCGAGACCTAGGGCTAATTCTCCAAAGAGCGCGGATGGGATAGCTCTACTCTGAGATATTTTCATTACCTTTGCGTCAGACTCTTAGGGGTGCCACAGTGCGACTGCATGGTGGCTGAGATGAGACCCTCGAC
>CAMPUN010000147.1 GCA_946997275.1 uncultured Porphyromonas sp. | reverse complement strand
GATGGTGATCATAGCTCAGCTGGTTAGAGCATCAGATTGTGGTTCTGAGGGTCGTGGGTTCGAATCCCACTGGTCACCCTAGTCGCTGGATTTATTCTCTCTCTAGTCTCTAGCGACTTTTATCTTCAATCATTTTCTTCTTCAACGATTTTGTTTTTCAGGGTTGTTAAGGCATCAGTCTTAGCAACCTTTTTCTTTAGGAGCGGGCTAGTCGTGAGACTTGCGGAGGTGATGACTGGGATATATCGTAGGCACGGAGATTTTTACTATCTTTGCACCGTATTGTTGTCCTGCAAGCCATTGCAGACTGTGAGGCGTTGGAGCGGCTGACGCATCTACGCTTTACTCACTGGCCTACATAGGCTAAAGACAGCTTGTCTTACAGCAAGATGACAGATACCCAGGGTGACACCACGGTGGTGGCGGTCGCTCAGCTCAATCACTTACTTAATTACGAACAGAATACCAAATATAATTTCCCCAATGAAGAACAAGAAGAGAATCTACACCTTTGGCAATGGAAGTGCCGAGGGTAATGCTCAGATGAGAGATCTACTCGGTGGTAAGGGTGCCAACCTAGCGGAGATGAACCGCATAGGTGTGCCTGTACCTCCAGGATTCACTATCTCGACTGAGGTGTGTACAGAGTATTATGAGCGAGGCCGTGAGGCTGTCGTAGCTGACCTCAAGGACGACTTGATGGCTGCCGTCAAGCATATCGAGACCATCATGGGCTTTAAGTTTGGCGATGTAGAGAATCCTCTTCTCGTCTCCGTACGCTCCGGCAGTAGGGCCTCGATGCCTGGTATGATGGATACGATCCTCAACCTCGGTCTCAACGATACGGTCGTCGATGGCTTGGCTCGCAAGAGTGGCAACGAGCGCTTTGCTTGGGACTCTTACCGCCGCTTCGTACAGATGTATGGCGATGTCGTACTCGGCATGAAGCCTGTCAACAAGGACGACATTGACCCCTTTGAGGCAATCATTGAGGAGGTCAAGAAGGAGGCTGGCGTCAAGCTCGATAACGAGCTCACCACGGACCACCTCAAGGACCTAGTCAAGCGCTTCAAGGCTGCGGTCATGAAGGCTACGGGTCACGACTTCCCCACAGATCCATACGAGCAGCTCTGGGGCGCTATCATGGCGGTCTTCGGCTCATGGATGAATGACCGTGCGATCCTCTACCGTAAGATGGAGGGTATACCTGATGACTGGGGTACCGCTGTCAACGTACAGGCGATGGTCTTCGGTAATATGGGTGACACGTCCGCTACGGGTGTAGCTTTCACACGTGACTCAGCTACTGGCGAAAACCTCTTCAACGGTGAGTACCTAGTCAATGCACAGGGCGAGGATGTCGTCGCTGGTATCCGCACGCCACAGGAGATTACGATCGTGGGCTCACGCCGCTGGGCTGAGCGCGCTGGCATCGACGAGGCAACTCGCAAGGCGCAGTACCCCTCTATGGAGGAGACCTTCCCCGAGATCTACGCTGAGCTAAATGCGATACAGCACAAGCTCGAGGAGCACTACCACGATATGCAGGATCTTGAGTTTACTGTACAGGAGGGCAAGCTATGGCTCCTCCAGACACGTAATGGTAAGCGTACAGGTCAGGCGATGGTCAAGATCGCTATGGATCTCCTTCGCGACAAGCAGATCTCCGAGGAGGAGGCACTGCTACGCGTGGAGCCTGCTAAGCTTGATGAGCTACTGCACCCCGTCTTTGACAAGAAGGCGCTACAGTCTGCTAAGGTACTGACCAAGGGTCTACCCGCTTCTCCAGGCGCAGCTACGGGACAGATCGTATTCTTTGCTGATGACGCTGCCAACTGGCACGAGCAAGGTAAGAATGTGGTCATGGTACGTATCGAGACCTCGCCTGAGGATCTCGCCGGTATGAGCGTGGCTCAGGGTATCCTCACGGCACGTGGTGGTATGACCTCACACGCAGCTGTTGTGGCTCGTGGTATGGGTAAGTGCTGTATCACAGGTGCTGGTGGGCTCATCGTAGACTACAAGGCTCGCACCGTAACCATCGATGATAAGGTGCTCCGCGAGGGAGACTTCATTTCGATCAACGGCTCTACGGGTGAGATCTACGAGGGTCAGGTTGAGACCAAGGCAGCTGAGATGGACGCTGACTTCCGCAAGCTCATGGAGCTAGCCAACAAGCACTCCAAGCTCGCTGTACGTACCAACGCTGATACGCCTCACGATGCTGCTACGGCACGCGAGTTTGGCGCTGTCGGTATCGGTCTCTGTCGTACGGAGCACATGTTCTTTGAGGACAACAAGATCAAGGCAATGCGTGAGATGATCCTCGCTACAGACACTGAGGGCCGTCGCAAGGCTTTGGCAAAGCTTCTACCGATCCAGACGGAGGACTTCAAAGGTATCTTCCGTGCGATGAAGGGGCTACCCGTCACCGTTCGTCTACTAGACCCACCTCTCCATGAGTTCGTACCTCAGACCGAGAGCGGTCAGATAGAGCTAGCGAAGGCTATGGGCGTCGAGCCTAAGGTCGTTCACGATCGCGTCGAGCAGCTCCACGAGCTGAACCCAATGCTCGGACACCGTGGTTGTCGTCTTGGCAACACATATCCCGAGATCACCGAGATGCAGACGCGCGCTATCCTAGGCGCTTGTCTGGAGCTCAAGAAGGAGGGCGTCGAGACGCATCCTGAGATTATGATACCCCTCGTCGGTGTCGTCGAGGAGTTCAAGCAGCAGGCACGTGTGATCCGAGAGACCGCTGAGGCGCTCTTTAAGGAGCAGGGTGATCGCATCGACTTCCTCGTAGGTACGATGATCGAGGTACCACGTGCAGCGCTGACGGCTGACGAGATTGCCAAGGAGGCTGACTTCTTCTCCTTCGGTACGAACGACCTCACGCAGATGACCTTCGGCTACTCTCGTGACGATGTCAATACATTCCTACCGATCTATCTAGACAAGAAGATCCTTAAGGTAGACCCCTTCCAGCAGTTGGATCAGAGGGGTGTAGGTCAGTTGGTACAAATGGGTGCCGAAAAGGGTCGCTCAGCCAAGCCTACGATCAAGCTCGGCATCTGTGGCGAGCATGGTGGTGATCCCTCATCCGTAGAGTTCTGCCACCGTGTAGGGCTCAACTACGTCAGCTGTTCACCCTTCCGTGTACCCATCGCACGACTCGCAGCAGCTCGTGCAGCCGTTGAGGACAAGAAGTAAGTAGCGCAGGCGAGCCCACTCGCTAAGCTATACATATATAGTAAAGCAACTCTCAGGAGTCGCTCCCTTGTCGGAGCCTCTAGAGAGTTGCTTTCTTCTTTTGGCAGGGCCGACGCATGATTCAGGATGAGTTCATCTACACTATCAAGGAAATCGAAGGATTCCTCGGTGGAGATCTTGGATTATCCAGCGAGGAACGGAAAAATTCTTCCGAACTTCGATTCCTTTCTTCCGAAGTTCCATTTCATTCTTCCGAACTTTTATTTCTCGCCTCCGTGGGGGATTTTCGTTTGCTCCCTGGAGATTCCCGAATTCCTCGGGAGAGATTGAAATTGGCCGAGATGCAGGATTAGTTATAGCGCTGGATAACAAGGTTCTAGTCATATATTCCCTTGAAGGTCATCCAATGTAGTCCCTAGGGAAGAGAATGTACGACGCTCTTCTTTCGGGCTGGTTTATTGCCAGTTTGCAAAATAGTTGTACCTTTGCGGTGCTGATTATTATCGAAACGAGATAACCAGTGCAAGCTTTTGACCTCACAAGAGCGTCGCAAAGGCATCTGTGTCGGTGTACAAGGAGTGCGTCCACGCTCCATCGATAGCCTACCGACAGGTGAACAGATTCCCTTACGACAGCCCCAGAGCGACTGTGTCATGAAGACCGGTCTTCGTCGGGGAGCTCGAGGAGCCTGCGCCTAGGGAGATCTCCTTTTGTATTAATCCCAATCAAACTATTAGCGTGAACACATTAAGCTATAAAACACAATCCGCCACCAAGGAGTCAGCTCAGAAGGAGTGGCTCGTGGTAGATGCCGAGGGGCAGCGTCTCGGACGTCTCTGCTCTATTGTTGCTAAGATACTGCGTGGTAAGTACAAGCCTTGCTTCACACCACATGCAGACTGTGGCGACAATGTCATCATCATCAATGCCGACAAGGTCGAGCTCACTGGCAATAAGTGGGATACACCTAGCTACCTGACCTTCTCAGGCTATCCTGGAGGCCAGAGAGAGTTCTCACCAAGAGACTTCCAAAACAAGAGCTCTCGCAAGCTCTTTGAGAAGGTCCTCAAGGGTATGCTCCCTAAGAACAAGCTCGGTGCTGAGCTGCTGACGCACGTCCGGGTCTTCGACGGTCCCGACCACACTATGGAGGGTGTACAGCCCCGTAAGGTTGATATCAATTCATATAAATAATACGCGGTAAACGATGGAACAAATCAATGCTATAGGTAGACGTAAGGCTGCGGTAGCCCGCGTATATCTCAC
>CAMPUN010000146.1 GCA_946997275.1 uncultured Porphyromonas sp. | reverse complement strand
GCTACCATAAACCTCATGAATCTCTAACGCTTTTAACTATACAACCTCTATGACAAGAGTGATCATCATCGGAGCTGGTGGCGTAGGCACCGTAGTAGCTCACAAGGTGGCTCAGAATGCTGAGACCTTTACCGACATTATGCTGGCGAGCCGCACTAAGTCTAAGTGTGACGCCATCGCAGCACAGATAAAGAACGTCAAGATCCAGACCGCTCAGGTGGATGCTGACGATGTGGAGCAGCTTGTGAAGCTCTTCGAGAGCTTCCGCCCAGACATCTGTATCAACGTGGCTCTCCCCTACCAAGACCTGACCATCATGGAGGCGTGTCTCAAGGCGGGCGTCAACTACCTTGACACGGCAAACTACGAGCCCCTCGATGAGGCTAAGTATCAGTACAGCTGGCAGTGGGCGTATCACGACCGCTTTAAGGAAGCTGGCCTGACGGCTGTCCTAGGGTGTGGCTTTGACCCAGGCGTGACCAGTATCTTCACCGCTTATGCGGCTAAGCATCACTTTGACGAGATGCACTACCTCGACATCGTGGACTGCAACGGCGGCGACCACCACAAGGCGTTTGCAACCAACTTCAACCCAGAGATCAATATCCGTGAGATCACCCAAAAGGGTAAGTACTACCACGAGGGCGAGTGGATCGAGACGGAGCCTCAGGAGATACATCGTCCGCTACACTACCCAGGTATCGGCGTGCGCGAGTCTTATCTGCTCTACCACGAGGAGCTGGAGTCGCTCGTCAAGCACTTCCCCACGATACGTCGGGCGCGCTTCTGGATGACCTTCGGGGAGGAGTATCTCAAGTACCTCGAGGTGATCCAAAACATTGGTATGGCGAGCATCGAGCCGATCAACTACAACGGTCAGGAGATCGTGCCAATCCAATTCCTCAAGGCTGTCCTGCCTAATCCTAAGGAGCTGGGCGAGAACTATACGGGCGAGACCTCTATCGGCTGCCGCATCCGTGGCGTCAAGGACGGCAAGGAGCGTACCTATTATATATGGAACAACTGCTCTCACCAAGCAGCCTACCGTGAGACGGGCACGCAGGGTGTCAGCTACACGACGGGTGTCCCCGCTACAACGGGTGCGCTGATGCTTGCCAAGGGCATATGGGGAGGCGCTGGCGTCTTCAACGTTGAGCAGTTTGATCCAGATCCCTTCCTCGAGGAGGTGGCTCGTCAGGGACTGCCGTGGCATGAGTCCTTCGACATTGACATCGAGTTCGAGAAGTAAGACTGACACATAAGCTAGACAAAGGCGCATAGCTCTTCGTGAACTATGCGCCTTTGCTGTTTTTACAAAAGGGCTATTACCGCTTGCGCCAGTAGACTTGCGCTGAGCGGGAGGGCAGATAGAGTCGTAGCTCGGTGCCTCCCTCGGCAGTGGCGCAGGTGTGATGCAGGACACTGGCATCGATACGTCCGAAGCCTCCGCAGTCGACCGCATCGCTGTCGAGGAGTAGCTCGTACTGCCCCGCTGGCACGCCCTCGATGAGGTAGTCGGTGTAGCTCTCCGTGGGGCTAAAGTTGAAGGCAAAGAGGTAGCCATCTCCTCGCATGAAGACAATCACCTGTCGCTCCGTATGGCTATGGTAGCAGTAGTCCGAGAGCTCCGCAAAGCGAGGCGTCAAGTGGCAGAGCGAGAGCATTCCTTTGTCAAAGTATGCGAGCTGCTTGTAGCGCAGTAAGCCATTAGCCTGTAGCGACCACTGACGACGAGCGTACTGGTAAGAGTAACCATTGCCCTCACGTGGGAAGTCGATCCACTCGGGATGACCAAACTCATTGCCCATGAAGGTGAGATAACCGCCGCACATCGTGGCGAAGGTCATCAGACGAATCATATTGCAGAGGGCTATGCCACGCATCACCCGATCGTTGTAGTCGCTCTGCTGCATATGCCAATACATGTCGCTGTCGATGAGTCGGAAGATGATGGTCTTGTCTCCGACGAGTGCCTGGTCGTGGCTCTCAGCGTAGGAGATAGTTCGCTCAGAGGGGCGATGATTGCGCAGTTCGTACCACATATTCTCGGGATTCCACGCTTCGTCGGGCTGCTCTTTGATCAGCTTGATCCAGTAGTCCGGCACATTCATCGCCAGGCGGTAGTCAAAGCCGTAGCCTTCGGTGGCTTGGCTTTCGCACAGTCCAGGCAGTCCGCTCACTTCCTCGGCGATAGTCGTCGCCGAGGGCTTGACAGCGTGGATTAGTTCGTTGGCAAGCGTCAGATAGGTCAGCGCATCTCGGTCTACATTGCCATTGTAGTAGTCCTCATAGGTGAGGAAAGGTCGCCCCAAGCCGTGGTCCTCGTAAAGCATCGAGGTGACTCCGTCGAAGCGAAAGCCGTCGAAGCCGTACTCCGTGAGCCAGTAGTGGCAATTGGAGAGGAGGAAGTGAACCACCTCGCCACGGCCGTAGTCGAAGCAGAGCGAGTCCCACTGCGGGTGCTCGCCACGGCTCCCCTCGTGGAAGAAGAGCGTCCGTGTGCCATCGTAGCGGGCTAAGCCCTCGGCTTCGTTGCGCACGGCATGCGAGTGGACCAAGTCCATGATGACGTACAGACCTAAGGCGTGCGCCTCGTCGACTAAGCGCTTGAGATCGTCGGGCGTGCCGAAGCGACTGGACGGAGCGAAGAAGTTGGAGACGTGATAGCCGTAAGAACCGTAGTACGGGTGCTCCTGGACCGCCATGATCTGGAGCGTGTTGTACCCTGCCGAGACGATGTAGGGCAGTCGCTCCGTGCGAAACTGCTCGTAGCTCGCCACACCCATCTTCTCGCCGCTCATCCCTATGTGACACTCATAGATGAGCAAAGTGTCGGGACGCTGAGGTGCTGGCGCCTGGATAAGGTACGGCTCTTCGGGAGCCCAGACACGAGCGCAGAAGGTGTAGTCTCGCGGGTCCTGCACGACATAATGAGCGTAGGCGGGGATGCGCTCTAGCTCCTCGTGGTCGGTGCAAATGAGTAGCTTGTAGTAGTCTAGATGGTGTAGCGCTGTGGCAGGTAGCTTGAGGATCCACTCTCCTGGTCGCTCCTCATTGACAACAAATCGATAGCTTGGATCTTTGCGCCACTGGTTAGCGTCGCAGAGCAGGTAGACCGCCTGAGCCGCTGGCGCATATTCGCGCGCTGTCCAGCCAGCGTCGGTGCGATGCAGCCCAAAGTAAAGGTGTCCGCACGCCCAGCTCGAGAGGCTTTGCGAGCCAACGAAGAGCTGCCGACGCGCTGCGATGTAGCTTTGCCACGCCTCTATCGTCTCGTAGTAGGGAGCCAGCCACGGATCTTGCAGAGCCCAGAGTGGAGTGCTCGGCTTTGGCTTAGCTTGGCGAGGAGAGCCTTTCTCACGTTTCATAGTTAAGACACTTTTCCAAGGTAAGAGACGGCCTCTGTAGTCGGACGATGTATCGTCGGCAACTCAATGGTCGCCTCGTCAATGTCTAGAATGAAGTACGAGGGCAGCTGCTTCAGAAGCTCTTGCTGTGCCGGCGTGAGGGCAGCCCACGCATCGTAAGCGATGAGCGCGAAATCGTAAGCGCTCAGGTCGACCTGCTCAGCAAAAGTCTCTCTGCTCCACGACACACGAGCCGAGAGCTCTGTCGTAGACTTGGCGAGATGCGACGAGAGCGGCATCAGCGTGATCGGACTATCCGCACTTTGCGTCACCTGCTCGGCAACGAGTAGTAGCTTTTGGTCCTCAGGCCGCTGCATCAGCACGAGCGGATGCGCTATCGGAGTCTGACCATTGTCCACATAAATGCCGACAGAGCAAGGCGCCTCCTGAGCAAAGGTGGCGATCAGCTCCTCAAAGGAGTGCGAGCTCTGCTCTTTCTTAGCTTTGCGACGGCGACCGGTCAGCAGACCCCACCTACGGATCAACTTATTGCTATAGGCGACCAGGTCACGGTCTTTCTTGTCTTGCGAAAGGTTGACACTCGCTCCGAGGAGGAGCAGGTTGCTCTGGATGTGATTAGCGTGCGAGAGGACCGCCTCAGGGACCGATTCGGCAATCTCATACTTACGCTCCACCGAAAGGTCTAGCTGCTTCGCCATCTCCATCGGAGCTGCGAAGCTACTGGCGTAGTAGTGCTCCGCATCAATGGTACTAATGTCCGTATCAGTGGTTACGTGCATCAGCGTACAGGCGACCTGTGGAGCGGTACCACCGCACAACCTATGGAAGAACTCGAGGAGCGTGACACCCGTCTCGGCACGACCAAACGAGATGAGCACTTGACCCGTCGCGTGCTCCAGACTCTGCGGCGTTTTCTTCTTCTTGAGGAGCCAGTCGATCAGTTGTAGCGTCGGAGCCGTCATGACGGTCGTCACGAGCGTCATCATCACGAGGATCGTAAAGAGGACAGTCGAGAGGACTCCTAGGTCCAGTCCGATGCGTAGCACGACCAGCTCCATCAGTCCTCGGGTGTTCATATAAGCCCCTAGGTAAAGGCTTTCGCGGCGCTGTATGCCACAGCTTCG